>DATKLV010000362.1:0-5428 GCA_035542255.1 Desulfomonilia bacterium
GCCTGGAGCCTGGATTTCCTCAGAGACAAGACGTCAGCCTTCGAAAACAGGGTTGCCCACGCAAATATTAAGGAATGCCATGGCGACCTCCACTTGCAGCACATCTGTGTGGATGGACCTGACATCTCGGTCTTAGACTGCATCGAGTTCAACGAACGTTTCCGTTACGGGGATGTGGCATCGGATGTGGCCTTCCTGTCCATGGACCTTGACTACAATGGGTACCGCAAACTGGGTGATGCATTCGTTGAGGCATACATGCAGGAGTCCGGCGATGACACTCTAAGAAAAGTCCTCAGGTTCTATAAGGTGTATCGGGCCTATGTGCGCGCCAAGGTCACCTCCTTCATGCTTGATGATGCGGGCCTGGATACTCAGGCAAAGACAAAGGCAGAGCAGACGGCCAAGAGGTACTATGACCTCGCCCATGAGTATGTAAGCCATGAAGATTGACCTGCACGTCCACTCCAAGAACGGCTCAGACGGGCGTTGGCCTCTGAGGCAGATCTTTCCCGAGGCGAAAAGACGCCGTATAGACCTCATATCCATCACCGACCACGATTCGCTGGGCAGCCAGCAAGAGGCCTGCCAGCTTGCCGAGACCCATGGCATAAAGTACCTCACGGGTGTGGAGCTGAATGTAACCCTGGCCCACCATCACTTTACCAAGGGAAAAGCCGTTTCACTCGATTTTCTCGGGTATGCCTTTGATATTGAGAACAAGCCCCTTCAGGATAAGCTGTCCGCATTGCGAAGCTATAGAAGGCAACGGGCCGAGATGATCCTTGCCAACATCAATGAGGAATTCCGGAAAGAAGGCCGGAAAGAGTTCACCACAGAAGACATGGAGAAGATCGATGCCAGCGTGGACGGCTCCTTCGGCAGGCCCCATATAGCAAACTACCTCATGGCAAAGGGGATTGTTGCCACAAAGCAGGAGGCCTTCGATAGGTATCTGGTCAAATGCGATGTGCCTAAGATGCCGCTGTCGCTTCAGGAGGCTTCGGATCTGGTCAGGGGAGCAGGGGGCAAACTGGTCCTCGCCCATCCCAATGATCCGAATGGAACCTCTCTGGCATTTGTCATGAAGTCGCTCGAGGAACAGACGGAAATGATCTCTTCCGTGATGCTTCCCTTTCTCGACGGCATTGAGTGCTGGCATTCCAGGCATGATAAGCGTGTGGCGGCATTCTATCTGGCATATGCACGCGAAAGGGGACTGATAGCCACCGGAGGGTCAGACTGCCACCAGCAGCCCGTGCTCATGGGAAACGTCCAGGTCCCCGATTGTGTTGCAGAACAGTTTGGCATATAAGGGTGCTCAGAGAGGCCTTGAGAAGTCTCTTAAATGAAATGAATTGAAGGGGTATACGAGGTGAGGGAATTTTTCAAATCATATGTTGAACGCGAGATTACCGACGACATGGTGATCATTGCCTGCGGACTGCCTGCCACGAACAAAACCGAGACCACTGAGGTCATTGCCCGGATAAAGGGCTATACCATGCTCAGGACCGACATCATACGCAAGGAAGTCTTGAAGAATGAGGACATCTTCGACGAGAAGGTGGCTTCCGATATGGACAAGCGCAAGCTTGTCTACGACACGATGTTTTCAAAGGCCGATGAACTGGCGTCCCGTGGCAGAGGTGTGATCCTGGATGCAACCTTCATCACCCAGTCGCTTCGCAGGAGGGCGGCGGAGGTTGCAGCCAAGCACGGGAGGACACTGCTCATACAACAGACATCCTGTTCTCAGAAATACTCTCTGGACAAGATATCCCGCAGGGCAAAGGATAATTACGAATCCAATGCCCTGACACCGGAAGCCTATATGAACAACAAAAGGATGTTCGAGCCCATAGACCTGGACGACCTGAAGAGGGCATTCCCGGGGCTCACGATTGTCCACCTGCTCGTGGAAACGGAATCAGACTCGGATGACGGATGGTATGTCATAGGCAGGACCATTCGATGAGCAGGTTTTATGCTCATAAAAGAGCACGGATGTAAGTGATCATAAACAGACCGACGGGGGAAATTATCCATGATGAAGAGAGCGATTGTCTGTATCATGATTGGCCTTTTAGTATCCGGGTGTGCCTCCCAGTTCAAGGAACAGCGCAAAATCTCCAGGCCTCTCATTGCACTGGGCATGGAAAAGGTCAATGGGGACGATATCCAGGGGGCGCTCATAGAGTTACGCAAGGCCATGACTGCAAATCCCAGCGATCCTGAGGTCTACTACGGCTTCGCCATGGCCTACTGGAAATCCGCCAAATTAGACAAAGCGCTGGAAAACGTCGATAAGGCTATCGAATACAGTAACAAGCTGGAGCTGGAGCACCCCGGGCTTAAGGGTGAGGCATACAATCTTAAAGGCACGATACTGTTCGGCCAGAAAAAATATGACGAGGCCATTACATGCTTCAAGTCAGCAATTGCAGACGAGGTCTACCAGACTCCCGAATACGCCATGTACAACCTTGCCACGATATATCTTGAGAAGAAAAACATCTCCTTGGCCTATGATACGGTCCAAAAAACCCTGGAACACAATTCGCACTATGCGCCGGCATGGCATTTGCTGTCCAAGATCTATGTAGCGCAGGGGAAGCCGAGCGAGGCGATCGATGCACTCAGACATGCGATCCTGGAATACCCCGGATACACTGAAGCCCATTATGACCTTGCCCAACTCTACCTCCAGTTGAAGGCCTATGAAAAGGCCAAGGAAGAGTTCGTCAAGGTAATCGAGCTTGACCAGGGCGGGCCCCTGGGGCACATGGCAGTGGATAAGATGAAAAACTTGAAGTAGCTAAGGAGGAGATTATGAACCCGAACAATCCCGATATCATAGAGCTCAATCCCAACAGGCTTGCGAAAATTAAATTCCCCAAGAAGACCATTATCTTTATCATCATAATTATTCTGGCGCTCTTGTTCCTGAACCCCATAGCGATGATCCCTGCCGGGCACGTGGGGGTGAAAGACTTCTTCGGATATGTTTCATCGGATACACTCCCGCCGGGTCTCAGGCTTGTCGTCCCGTTTACCCGTGTTGTCGATATGTCGATTCAAACCCAGGAGATAAAGGAGACTGCCGATACACCATCCCGGGAAGGGCTCATCATCGACCTTGAAGTATCGCTTCTTTACCGGCTTGATCCCGACAAGGCTTCAGAGGTCTATAAAAAGATAGGCAGCGACTATGCAAAAGTGGTCGTCCAGCCGCAATTCAGGTCGGCGATTCGCGAGATAACGGCATCTTACGACGCAAAGTCGCTGTACTCCTCCGAACGCAACAAGATAGCCGGAGAGATACAGGGCATGTTTGTACAGCTCACCAAGAGCAGAGGCATACTATGCGATCAGGTCCTGCTGAGGAAGGTTGGTCTGCCTACCGTCGTAGCGAATGCCATCCAGGAGAAGCTCAAGAGAGAGCAGGAATCACAGCAGATGGTCTTTGTGCTTCAGAAGGAGCAACAGGAGGCCGAGCGCAAACGAATTGAGGCCCAGGGTATCTCGGATTTCCAGAAGATAGTTTCTCAAGGCATCAGCCCGCAACTTCTCGAATGGAAGGGTATAGAAGCCACAGAAAAACTTGCCGGGAGTCCAAATACGAAGATCGTAGTTATCGGAAACGCAAAAAACGGCCTGCCCCTCATCCTGGGCGGGGAGAAATAAGAAAAAACAGGCATATTATTGCATGATGATTATTGCATGATATCGATTCCCTTGTTATAAAGAATTTCACCTTAACCAATCTCTCCATAGGCCCGCGCACTGATGCCTATACCGGCCTGTGGCCCATAACGATCGATGTGGCCAACGGGGTCATACGCAGCTCCGATGAACCCTACACCCGTCTCGACCTCGACACCCTGAGAAACTCCCTCAAGCTGACGCATTTACCATGGCGCTGATGCCTTTGGGATTATTTTTTCCTTAGCTTTATCGCCAGCTGGATGGCCTGCAGTCCGGCCGGCGTCATACCTTCGATGAGTGCGGCCTGGCCCAGGGTAGATGGCCTGATCTCGTCAAGTCTGCATTTGAGCTCGTTGGACAGGCCGTGTATGCCGGCAAAATCAATATCCGGGGGTATTTTGATGCGCTCAAGCTCTTTGAGCCGTCCGATCTCTTTAAGCTGCCGCTCGATATAGCCTTCATACTTGATCTCGGTCTCGGCCTCCACTTCTGCAAGGGGTGAGGCTTGGGGCATGAGTGCATGGTTTTTAAAGTCCTGCAACGTAACCTGGGGCCTCTTGAGCAGACGCTCGAGTGTAATCCGCTCCTGTTCGCCACCCCGGCCGGGTACAAGCTCGGGTATGTCTTTCGTGATACAGACTGTTGTTTTATGCAGATGATCGCGCAAGGAACGGATCTCTTTGTCCACCTCGCTCACCTGTTCAAAACGCTCCGAACTGATAAGACCGAGTCTTAGGGCTTCGCTGCTCAGCCTGAACAGGGCATTGGTCTCTCGAAGGAGGAGCCGGTACTCGGCCCGCGAGGTGAACATCCGGTAAGGTTCTGTTGTCCCTCTGGTGACCAGGTCGTCGACCATAACGGCAGTATAGGCCTGGGACCTGTCGAGAATAAAGGGCTCGTCCCCCATGATGGAAAGGGCGGCGTTGATCCCTGCCATGATACCCTGGGCTGCAGCCTCTTCATAGCCCGAGGTGCCGTTTACCTGACCTGCAAGGTAGAGGCCATGAACACGTTTTGTCTCCAGGGTCCTCAGGAGCTGGGTGGGCTGTATGTACTCATATTCGATGGCGTAAGCAGGCCTTATGATCTCGGCGTTCTCCAAGCCGGGCACCGACCGGACAATCTCCCACTGGAGGTCAACAGGCAGGCTGTTGCCCAGGCCCGAGGCATAGACTTCCCTGGTATCGATACCCTCGGGCTCGATGATCACCTGGTGCCCCTCCCGCCCGCCGAAGCGTATGACTTTGTCCTCCAGGGACGGGCAATAACGCGCAGGCGTCCCGGTGATGACACCCGAGTACAGCGGGCTCAATGAGATATTCTTCATGATGATCTCATGGGTGAGGGAGGAAGTCCTTGTGAGATAACACGAAACCCTGGGGAGATGATTTGCCCTCGATGCGAATCCGAATGACATGCATTCCGTCTCCGGGTCCTGTCTCGTCATGGAGGAAAGCTCGATGGTATCCCGGTGAAGCCGGGGAGGCGTTCCGGTCTTGAGTCTTCCCAGAGTAAACCCCAGGGACTTCAGTGATTCCGTAAGCTCGTAGGAACCCTCCTCGCCTGACCTGCCTGCCGGGATGCGCATCCGCCCGATGTGGATGAGGCCTGAGAGGAATGTACCGGCTGCGATAATCACAGCCCTGGCAGGAAAGACCATGCCGGTACGGTCTCTGACTCCCGTGACGCAGCCATCCCTGACTTCAACAGCATCGACACG
>DATKLV010000363.1:0-5515 GCA_035542255.1 Desulfomonilia bacterium
CCCTGATGCGTTTTTTACCGTCCAGAACTATGGCTTTGAGCTTCTTCGAACCCATCACGGCTCCAAGTCCCGACCGTGCAGCAAGCCTGCCCTTTTCATTGCTTATTCCCGAGATGAGAGAAAGTCTTTCGCCGGCCGGGCCTATTGTGGCAATCCTGGCACCTTTACCGAATTCATCTGTAAGCTGTTTCTCCGTATCAACAGCATCCTTCCCCCATAAATGAGATGCATCTCTTATTTCAGCCTTGCCGTTTTTCACATAGAGGAAGACAGGTTGTCTGCTGATGCCTTTGAAAAAAATTCCGTCGTAGCCGCAGCGTTTGATGGCTGGAGAAAATGAACCGCCGCAATTGGCATCACCCCATCCCCCGGTAAGCGGTGATTTGCCCACCACCATCCACCTGCCTGAAAAGATGCTCCCCGTGCCGGTCAGAAGGCCTGAGACAAAACCGAGGATGTTATCGGGCCCCAGAGGATCTGCTCCGGCGGGGATCCTGTCAAAAAGGATGTAAGAGGCAAGGCCTAACCCTGAGAGATACTTCTCGTAGATATGATCTGGAATAACTTCATCCTCAATTGACCCATTATCAAGGTCGACCATCAAGATTCTTCCCATATATCCTTTATTCATGCAGCCTCTCCTTGCACGATGATGTTTCATTTCTCTTCAGAGTCTCACCCCGAACTCTGCTGATTTATTGTTTTTTTCCGAGAGATATAAATTAACATTGTTACCTTAACAGTGTTATCTTTAAAGGATTTTATATGCCCAAGCAAAAACGGAGTCAAGCGGACATTGTGGTGGTTAAAGAGGAAGAACCCAAGGAGCTGGAGCCTATATGAACCAGATCCGTCTTAAGGAATTATTCGTTCAACGTGTTTCTCCAGTTCCTCCCGAGGCAATGCACCCTGGAGCGTCTCCCTAACAGTACCGTTTTTAAAGAAGAGAAGGCTCGGGATCGAACTTATCCTATAATGGGCTGCAATCGAAGGATTCTCTTCAACATTCACCTTCACAACCTTTATTCGGCCGACATATTTCATCGCTATTGCATCTAAAATCGGAGACATTATCCTGCAGTATCCGCATCCCGATGCCCAGAAGTCCACAAGCACCGGAGATTTGCAACTTAAAACCTCGGACTTGAAATTCCCCTCATGTGCTGTAGTCGGTTGTCCATAAGCCTTCTCATAAATAAGTGAATAAATAGGTGCATGACATTTACCACAGAACGCCTTCTCTCTGATCCGGGACTCAGGAATCCTGTTTTTTGCACCGCACTTTCTGCATTCTCTGATAATATATCCTTCATTTGCACTCATAATTTTTCCACTTTCTCCAGGACTAACCACATCGACTTCAGTTTCTTTTTACATAGTGATACTCAAAGATATTTCCAAGGGGATCAACGGTATTACCTCATGACAGTTTTCTCGCAGCGATTTCTCAGCGGAAAATTTTCATTGACATATGAATCAATCCGATGTTATCTAAATAACTGACATACTTGTCAGATTAAGCAAGATATCTATCGGTAATTATTTATTAATCTATCTCTTGCTGAATTGTGGCCGAGGCCAAACAACAAAGGAGAACGACATCAATGACGACCTTCAAAGAGCTGACCATGGGCAATCTCATCAGAGAAACCACATCTCGATTTCCTGACAATGATGCCCTCGTATTCCCGGATTCCGACCTCAGGCTGAGTTATCGGGAACTCCTAGGTAAGACCAAAGATGTTGCAAAAGGGTTCATGGCTCTGGGGGTGCAGAAGGGGGATCATGTTTCAGTATGGACTACCAATATACCCGAATGGATATATATGCAATTCGGACTCGGCATGATCGGTGCCGTGCTGGTGACAGTCAATACGAATTATAAATCAAACGAGTTGGAGTATATTCTCAACCAGTCCGACTCTACAACACTCATGATCATGGAAAGCTATCGGGATACGAATTTCTACAACACAACCAGTGAGGTGATCCCTGAGCTCAATGCCTCCAAACCCGGAAGTCTGAGCTCACCCAAATTACCCAGTCTTAAGAATGTGATATATATCGGCAACAGGAAAGAAACGCCTGGGATGTTCTCCTTTGATCAGATTCTGGAACTGGGCAAGGGTATAACGGATCAAGAACTCGGCCACCGGGAAAAAACAGTCTGTTTCGATGATGTTGTCAACATGCAGTACACATCGGGCACCACCGGCTTTCCCAAGGGGGTCATGCTCACCCATTACAACATAATCAATAATGCACGGATGGTCGGTGATGTTATGGGCATGACGGAGAAGGATAAGCTGCTCATCCAGGTACCCCTCTTTCACTGCTTCGGTTGTGTAATGAGCTCTCTTAATTGTGTAACCCACGGCTCCACCATGGTGCTCGTTGAATATTTCGATCCTGCAAAGGCCCTCAAGTATATCAACCAAGAGAAATGCACTGCAATAAACGGTGTACCCACTATGTTCATAGCCATCCTGGGGCATGAAGATTTCAAGAAATATTCCATGAACTCCCTCAGGACAGGGATCATGGCGGGAGCGCCGTGTCCTGTTGATACCATGAACCAGGTCAGAGAGGTCATGCACTGCCCGGAGATTGTTATCGCATTCGGACAGACTGAATCTTCACCCGTCATGACCATGACCCGGAGAGATGACCCTGTAGCGCTTCGTGTGTCAACAGTGGGCAAATTGCTCCCGGGCATACAGGGCAAAATCATCGACCCTTCGACAGGAGAAGAAGTACCCCGAAATGTTCAGGGCGAAATCGTTACAAAAAGTCCATGCGTGATGAAGGGCTACTATAAAATGCCTGATGACACAGCCCATACGATTGAAAGGGATGGATGGCTTCATACCGGTGACCTGGGTACCCAAGACGAGAATGGTTACTTCAAGGTAACGGGCCGGATCAAGGAGATGATTATACGCGGCGGTGAGAATATCTATCCGCGAGAGATAGAAGAATTTCTCCGCAAGAATACGAAAGTGATGGATGTTTATGTCGTTGGAATACCGGATAAAAAATATGGCGAACAGGTTCTTGCAGCTGTCATACTGAAACCCGGGGAAAAGGCCACGGATAATGAATTCATCTCTTTCTGCCAGGGGAAGATAGCCCGTCACAAGATACCTAAATATTGGGAATTTGTCGAATCGGTACCCATGACGGCAAGCGGCAAGGTTCAAAAATACAAGATGGTGGAGCACTACGCACAGAAGTATTCAGGTTGATTGGAAAAACACTTAAACAGGAAAGTTGCGTCTTTCCATAACCTAATCCTTCTCGGGTTATGGTGCATAGCCCTTTTACCCTAACATTCGACCTTCATATTCCTGGACATTGCTCAGGTTATATGTTCGTTCTCCTTATTCTCATCCGTGCATCAAGGGCAAGAAGTCCTTTGCCCTTCGAGTATACCCTCATCGGATTTATATCGAGTTCCTCTATCTGAGATAAAGAATACATAAGATGAGAAACGCGTACAACGCTATCAACGAATGCATCGATATCATAGCCCGCTTTACCCCTGAACCCTCTTAGAACCTTAATTGATCTAAGACCCTTTAGTTTTTCAAGAATCTCTTCCGGATCTGCGGGGCAGAGGGCAGTGGCAAAATCCCTGAAGGCTTCGATATAGATGCCTCCCATGCCGAAAAAGACCACAGGGCCGAAGGAAGGATCAAGTTTCGCACCAATGAACATATCACAGCCTTCAGCTGCCATGGGAGCAATACGCACACCCATGAAACGCGCATCCTTTTTCTTGGCAAAGAGGTTTTTCTGGATCCTCTGAAATGCTTTTTTGACCTGAAAGGCATCCTTAATATCAAGGATAACACCTCCAAACTCAGATTTGTGGATTGCATCCGGGGAGACCACCTTCATTACCACCGGGAAACCCAGCTTCTCTGCATAGCGGACCGCCTGATCTGCATCTTCGGCCAGATAAGATTTCACCCGAGTTATTCCAAAGGCATCGAGCATGTCAAGTGATTCTTCCCCAAAATCACCTGTCCTGTCTTTCATCCACTGCTGCGCTTTGCGCATCTGTATGCCCTTCGGCATTGTCAGTCTTAAAGGCGCTCTTGTTTTATATTCATGAAAACGCATCTGTGATGCCATTGCCCTGACCATCTCTTCCGCGCTGTTGAAGACAGGGAAATTAACCGTCCTCTTTGTCTGAAGGATCATCCTCGAAGGGCCGAAAAGGCAAACACTCAAGGGTTTACCCGATGAAAGTATGGTGCCCCAGGCCTCTTTGGACATGTCCGTAAGGAACATCCTGTAGAAGACATTCTCTCCGGCAGGCATCTGCGGACGCTGACCCACGTAGAAGACTCCGTCCACCTTGTCGCTGTGCATGACGGAAAAGACGACATGGGCAGTAAGCTGAGGGTCATAGATATCGCCCATATCCAGAGGATTGGAAAAATGTATGACACCGGCATTGGAGAATTTCTGCAGGCCGTCATAGAAACTCTGACCAGGATCAGCAAAAGAGAAACCGGCCTTCTCACAGAGATCTGCCGTTATTACCGAAAAACCTCCGGCAGGGCTCATCACCATGACCCTCCTCCCCTTCAAGGGAGGCAGCTGAAACGCCTTCACGACAGAAAGGAAATCATGGTAATTTTGGATACGGATAACCCCAGCTCGATCAAACGCCGTATCTATGATTGTCTCGTCGTTACTGAGTGCTGCAGTATGGCTCATGGCAGCCTTGTTCCCTGCATCCGTTGTATTCGATTTCAAAACCACGATGGGCTTGGTACTTTTAGCGGCCACTTCGATGAATTTCTGCCCGCGGTTAATACTCTCCAGATAGAGACAAATGATCTTGGTTTCAGGATCAGCTATGAGGTATTCAAGAAAATCCACCTCATCGAGATCGAGCTTGTTTCCTATGCTTGCGAACTTGGCCATGCCGATATTCTCATCCATGAGGAAATTGAACATCATGAGGGCCACCCCGCCACTTTGGGATATAACCGACATGCCGCCTTCCGGTGCCATATGGAGAGGTACAAAAGGGAGGCACAGGCCGTTGGCTGTGTTTGCAACGGTCACCCCATTCGGCCCCACGAACCGGATCCCATATCGACGGGCCATTGAAAGGGTCATATCCGAGAGTTTTTTCCCTTCCTCGCCGAATTCGGAAAAACCACCGCTCGATATGGCCATCCTTTTGATACCGAATTTACCGCACTGCGACACTACATCGGGGACAAACCTGGCAGGTATCAGACAATATGCCAAGTCAGGCACTTCCGGCAGGTCGGAAAGCTCATGATACATCTTGATCCCATCGACATGAGAGTCCTCGCTCTTGGGATTGATTCCGAAGATCCTGCCGCGATACCCCCAGCGAAGCATATTCTCCAGCGTTATCCGTGGAATGTTGTTTGGTTTTGATGAAAGTCCGAAGATTACGATCGATTCAGGATAAAAGAGCTTCTCCATGTGTACCTCCCTGACTATAAGGGTGCAGGCCGAAAATGAG
>DATKLV010000364.1:0-7278 GCA_035542255.1 Desulfomonilia bacterium
TGTCATGGTGCCCTATGCAAAACCCCTGCATGAAACGGTATACAGCCTCAACATGACCGGCGATCCCGTGGAAAGGATACAAAAAGTTCTGGTCCGTCTCGGTATGCTGTCCATCACCCCTGACGGGGTATACCGTGAGGAGACCGCGCAGGGTGTGGAGAAGTTTCAGGAGGTATTCGGACTCAGGCGCGACGGTGTGACGGGTCCGGAAACCGCGGTGCTTCTCAAGAGTATCGGGGATGGTGTGAAATGAGCTCTATCTACGAAGCGCTCAAGAGGACCCAGATGAACAGGGCGGCTTCGTCCCGCTCCGATGTCCCGGGTGAATCCAGGGTGCGCCAGATCTTCTGGGTAATCGCGGCGGCCGTCCTAATCAGCTCGGCGGCGACGACGGCATTGCTCTACAGCATCGGTGTCGTGGGAAAGACAACGACGCCGGCCCCTGCCAGGGTCGTGCGAACGGTCGGAACCACTCCCGCCCCCGCCCCGGAAGTCATCAAGCAGCCGCAGGTGGACAGGGAGCGCATCATTGATCTCATGAACAAGGCCGACCGGATGCATTCCAAGGGGGATGTGCAGGGGGCCATTAATATTTACCTGCAAGCGCTGGCTCTTTCTCCGGGTATGGCTGAGGCTTACCTGAAGCTCGGCAGCATCTACTATGAGGCCAAGCTCTATGACAAGGCCTACGATACCTATGCGAATGCAAGGAAACTTAAACCGAACGATGCACGGTTATTGAATAATATCGGGAGTGTGCTATTAGCTAAAGGGGATCCTGAAAAGGCCTTGACGTATTTTATCCAGGCGCGCAGGAATTCAGCGGACTATGTGGAGCCGCTCTATAACATGGCATGTGCTTATGCAAGATTGAAGAAGAAGGACGCAGCGCTCTCATCCTTGCGCCAGGCGTGCAGCATGCAGCCCGAGGCAAGACTTTGGGCAAGGCGTGATACTGACCTGGCCTCGCTCAAGGGTGATAAAGATTTCGAGATGATCATACGCGCTCAGTGATGTATAAGGGGGAACAATGGACACACACAGGATCATTTCTCTTGCGGTTGTGATCTTGCTTATCTGCGTCTCAGGTTTGTGGGGGGCCAGGCTCATCCAGGATGAAAGTCTTCAACCCCTCCAGAATCAGACCACGCAGAACAGCAACACCGCTAAGAGCAGGGCGCCTCAGGCTGTAAAGCAGCAGAGCGCACAGGGTTCACAGCAGGGGAAAACGGGCAATCCCCAGGAGACGGTCATTCCCCTCGATCAGTACAAACAGCAGCATCCGGAAACTGCTGACCGTGTACCCGGCATATACCTGCCCAAATCCGCTTCGTCCGCATCGGACGTACCTGATATGAACCCCGGGAATGTGTCCTCGGCACCTGCAGCCCCCCCGGCAGCACAGTCATCGAGGCAACCGACGGGGAGAGGCTCGGTGGACGCCAGCGGGCAGTTCATCACCATGGACTTCGACGGCGTTGATATCAAGGTGTTCATCAAGTTTATCGCGGACATCACCGGGAAGAACTTTATCATCGATGACAAGGTCACCGGCAAGGTGACGGTGATCTCTCCGCGGAAGATGACCATGGACGAGGCCTATCGGGTTTTCCTGAGTGTACTGGAAGTGAACGGATTCGGTACTGTCGATATGGGCGGCGTAACCAAGGTTGTCAGGGCCGCCGATGCCATAACCAAGAGCCTGGAAACGACCATGGAACCGCCCATGCTGAGAGATGACACCATGGTAACCCAGATCATCCAGCTCAAGTTTGCGGATGCCAACGACATGAAGAACCTCCTGACTCCGCTCATGTCCAAGGCCTCGTCGCAGCTCCTGTCCTATCCCCAGAGCAATGTTCTGATTGTTACGGACACGAAGGCCAACATAAAGAAGATAATGGAGATCCTCAAGGTTGTGGACATGGCAGGCTTTGCCCAGGAGGTGAAGATATTCCCGCTCACCTATGCATCGGCAACGGACCTGTCGGCAAAGCTCAGTGACATACTCTCAGAGGGCAAGCAGGATGAGGCGCAGAGGATGAGGGCCATGCGGCAGCCTGAAATTGTCGGGACCAAGACCCAAACGAAGATCATCCCCTATGAGCGGACGAATTCCCTCATCGTGATGGCGCCACCGACGGACCTCGGCGGTATTGAAGAGCTCATCAAGAAGCTAGATATCCCGACCCCCACGGGAAAAGAAGATATCCACGTTTACTATCTCCAGTATGCAAGTGCCGAAGACATGGCAAAGGTCCTTACCGAGATCCCCACACCTGCCAACCCGGAAGCTCCACAAACGGGTCAGCCGGGGGCACCGAAGACCGCACAGCCGGGGGTTACAAGGACGACCCCGAACCCTGCGTTAAAGGAGCAGAACATCAAGATCAGCCCCGACAAGGAGACGAATTCGCTCATCATCTATGCTGATCCCTATCAGTACAAGAGCATGATAGAGACGATAAAGTTCCTGGACATCCCCCGGAAGCAGGTATACGTACAGGCGCTGATCATGGAAGTGAACACCACCCATGACTTCAATTTCGGGGTTGAATGGACCTATGCCAAAGACTTCAAATATGACAATGACAACAAGACAGGGGCGGTCTTCGGCAGGACAGGGAATAACTTCCTCACCAGCCCGAGCGACCTGCCGACCGGTCCTCTGCTGGGCGTCATAGGCCAGGCCATCACAATCCAGCAGGGAAGCACCACCCTTACCTTCCCCAACATGGCCTCTTTCATCAATGCCATGGCCAACGATTCGGATGTGAATGTCATTTCAACACCCCAGATCCTCACCATGGACAACAAAGAGGCAGAGATTAAGGTGGGTTCGAATGTCCCATACGTCACCAATGTGACTACCGACCAGACGAACATCAACAATTCGGTGCGCACCTTTGATTACCGCGATGTGGGCGTATCACTGAAGCTCACTCCCCAGATCAACCAGCAGGGCGATATCCGTATGAAACTCTTTGCGGAAACTTCTTCACTTGTTGCCGGCACCGGAGATACGCAGTTGGCCCCTACGACCTTGAAACGCTCCACCAGCACCACGGTGAATCTCCATGACGGTGCCACCATGGTCATCGGCGGACTCATCGGAGACACCCTCTCCCTGGGTAATAACCGCGTGCCGCTCTTCGGGGACATACCGATCCTGGGCTACCTGTTCAAGACCATAACCAGATCACGGCAGAAGACCAATCTTTATATCTTCCTCACCCCGTACATCATAGACACGAACGACAAGGCACAGACCCTTTACAACGAGAAGAGCAAGGAGTCCGAGCAGATCGAGAAGAATCTGGATACCTCGGTAAAGAGAAATAATAATGAGAAGAACAAGCCTTGAGCATGTATTGCTCGACATGCATCTTCTCGATGGAGAATCAATCGAGAAGGCCAGGACAGTAGGTACAGAGCGGGGTATCCCCCTGGGGGACGCCCTCGTGCTGACAGGGGCGCTGACCGACCACGAGATGATGGGCGTGCTCTCGAAGCAGTGGGATATTCCCTCGGTGCAGACCATCAGCGAGCTTGAGGTCGATCCTGCAATCCTGGAAAAGCTGCCGGTGAGCTATCTCAGGAAGTACGCCATGGTGCCCGTCAAGCTGCAGCACGACACCATGGTGGTGGCTGTCCACGACCCCTCCGAGCAGGAGGCGTTCTTCGACATCTTCCGTATCCTGCGACTCAAGGACATCAAGCGCATCCTTGCGCCCAAGCAGGAGATCATGGGCGCCATCAACCGCCTCGTCGAGATGAAGGACGAGAGCGCCAAGGACATCATGGGCGATATCGAGGAAGAAGAAGAAGACGAATTCCTGAAAGACCTGGAGAGCATCCAGGACATCACCGCCATGGAGACCGAGGCCCCCATAATACGCCTGGTGAACCGGCTCATGGTGCAGGCATTCCGCGAGCGCGCCTCGGACATCCATGTCGAGCCGTATCCGAATGATGTAAAGATCAGGTTCAGGGTGGACGGAATCCTCCACGATGTCCTGAGCCTCCCCAAGAGACTCCACCCGGCCGTGGTCTCCCGCATCAAAGTCATGGCCACGCTGAACATAGCTGAAAAGCGCCTGCCGCAGGACGGTAGGATAGGCATCAAGCTCGGCGACCACTCGGTGGATCTGAGGATCTCCACGGTACCCACGGTAAACGGCGAACGGGTTGTCATGAGAATCCTTGATAAGTCATCGGTCCTGCTGGGGCTCGAGGAGCTCGGGTATTACCCGGATGATCTTGTGATCATCGAGCATCTCATCAAGCAGGAACACGGCATCATCCTGGTGACCGGACCTACGGGCTCGGGCAAGACCACATCGCTGTATTCCATGCTTAACAAGATCAATTCGCCCGACAAGAACATCCTCACCATCGAGGACCCCATAGAATACCAGCTCAAGGGCATCGGGCAGATACCGGTGAACGTCAAGGTCGGGCTCACCTTCGCATCGGGCCTCAGGTCCATAGTGCGCCAGGACCCGGATGTCATCCTTGTAGGCGAGATCAGGGACCTGGAGACGGCCGAGATCGCCATCCAGGCGGCTTTGACCGGCCACCTTGTCTTTTCCACCCTGCACACCAACGACGCTGCAAGCGCTGTTACCAGGCTCATCGACATGGGCATCGAGCCTTTCCTCGTGACGTCATCGGTGAATGCCATCGTCGCCCAGAGGCTTGCCCGGAGGATCTGCCCTGCCTGCAGACAGCAGTACTATCCGGAAAACGAGAGTCTCCTGGAAATCGGCCTGTCCCAGGAAATGCTGGGCAAGGACGGATTCCTGTGGAGGGGGGCCGGCTGCAAGGAATGCCTCGGTACCGGCTACAAGGGCAGGACCGGCATCTATGAGATCCTGAACATCAGCGACTCCATCAAGACCTCCATCCTGAAGACCTCCGACTCCAACATCATCAAGAAACAGGCGGTCGGCGAAGGGCTTCATACCCTCAGGGAAGATGGCGCCCGCAAGGTTGAAGACGGGATCACCACCATAGAAGAAGTGCTGCGCGTCACCCAGCTGTAATGGCCAGGCCCAGGAAAGTCTTTCGCTGTACATCGTGCGGCTCCGTCCATGCCCAGTGGATGGGGAAATGTTCCCAGTGCGGACTCTGGAATACCCTGGAAGAGGACTACGTTGAGGAAGAAAAGAACGTGAATCTCCGGAGGGCCAACCAGACAAAACCCGTTGCCCTCCATGAGATCGCTGCAAGCGACACCTTCAGACAAAGCTCCCACATAGGCGAACTCGACCGTGTCCTCGGTGGAGGCGTGGTGGAGGGCTCTTTCGTGCTCATCGGCGGCGACCCCGGCATCGGCAAGTCCACAATCATGCTCCAGATGGCGGACAAGCTCGCCTCTTCCGGCATCAAGGTTCTCTACATCTCAGGCGAGGAATCCGCCCCTCAGCTGAAGATGCGCGCCCACAGGCTGGGTGTGGCATCAGGGTCGATCATGGTCTATCCCGAGGTGGTACTGGAGAAGATCAGGGAAGAAGTCGAGGCCATGAAGAGCGAGGTCGTGATCATCGATTCCATCCAGTCGATCTTTTCGTCAACCCTGGACGCACCGCCCGGCGGCGTTTCCCAGATCAGGCATTGCGCTGGCATCCTCATGGAGATCGCCAAGGGCAGGGGGGTCACGGTGTTCATAGTAGGCCACGTGACCAAGGACGGCTGGATAGCAGGCCCCAAGATGCTGGAGCACATGGTGGACACTGTACTTTCCTTTGAAGGGGACGATACCGGGGCCTACCGGATCGTGCGCACCGTGAAGAACCGCTTCGGCATGAGCGGCGAGATCGGTGTCTTCGAGATGAAGGCCGACGGGCTGCACGAGGTGAAGGACCCGTCAGCCATCTTCATACACGGGCTCGGCGGAGAGGTGCCGGGCAGCGCGGTCATGGCTACCTGCGAAGGCAGCAGGGCCTTCGTGGTGGAGGTCCAGGCGCTGGTGAGCAAGACCACGTTCAGTATGCCCAGGCGCATAGCCATGGGGTCCGACCCGTCACGCCTGGCGGTTCTCCTTGCCGTCCTTGAGAAGAGGGCGGGCATCTTCCTGGCCCAGTCGGACATCGTGGTGAACATCGCAGGCGGGTTCAAGGTCACCGAACCGGCAGTGGACCTCGCCCTGGTCATGGCCGTGGCCTCCAGCGCCTTTGACAGGCCCGTTCCCAGAGGAGTCGTCTGCATCGGCGAGATCGGCCTGTCGGGCGAGCTCAGGCCGGTGAGCCACATGGAGGCGCGCATCAGGGAAGCCCTCAAGATGGGCTTCACCAAGGCCGTCATCCCCGAGGCCAATAGGGAAACCATTTCCGCACAGAAAGGGATTTCACTTACGGCAAGCCCGCATGTCAAAGATGCATTGAAAGTCCTGGCCTGATTCCATAAAATCAAATGATTATAAAAAGTGTTTCTGTAATAAAATAAGCATTTGCGGGCATTGACTTTGTGTATTCCGACGGTAACCTACTAATAGAAAAATTGAGTCGAAAATGTGCTCAAGGCCGACTTTGCGGGTGACGATAGGAAGGATATGAGACGATACAACATCCAGGTGACCGTACCTTCCTCCGGGAGGTATGAGATCATCAGGGAGAACTTCAACCCCATAGGCATCCAGGAAGAGGACTACTGGAACGAGTGCTTCTCCTGGGAGGATCTCAAGGTCATTATCCCGCGCATGCGCTCACTGGGATGGAAGTTCAAGATATCACCCATAGAAGATGACGACCTGCCGGGCAAGATACACCTGTTTCCCTTCACCTACGGGGTGAATCATGAGGTCCGGATGATCAAGATTTCCCACCTGAAGATCATTATGACCCGTGATATGGGTCTCTTAAGTTTCCCAAAACACTCTTATCATCCATTCGGATATTGACATGTGCGGGTATCCGCATTAATAATTCTATAGAGTTATAGTTATCTCATCGAACATAAAGGAGGAAATAACCATATGGGGACCCTCACAAAGAGCGGAATCATTGATGAGATCGTTCTGAATACAGGCCTGTCCAGGAAAGAGGCCAGTGATGGAATCGAAACTTTCATCGATATCATCAAGGGGAATCTAGCGAAGAAGGAGCCGGTAAGCATATCCGGGTTCGGAAAATGGAAGATCAGGGAGAAAACGGCGCGGCGGGGCAGGAATCCGAAGACCGCTGAGGAGATCACCATCTCTCCCAGGAGGGTAGTCACCTTCTCTCTGTCCAACGTGCTGAGATCCAAGCTGACAAGCAAGATCTGATTGATTCCAGG
>DATKLV010000365.1:0-4922 GCA_035542255.1 Desulfomonilia bacterium
GATCCATCTCCCGTCCGGTGAGAATTCCGGCTCATTGTCCTCATATACATCCGACTTGAACAGGAACTCCATGTCACCGTTTTCAGGATTGATGAGGACAATGTCCGAGTTACGGCCGTATTTTACGACCGCCGCGATGCGCGATCCGTCCGGAGACCAGCACGGCGCATCGAAATACATGCCGGGCCTGGAGATGAGGGGTCTGATGTTCGTGCCGTCCGCATGGAAGGTCACCAGGTCTATCCACATGCCGTTCCTGCGGGAGGCGATAAACGTCTTTCCGTCTCTCGAGAGATCAGCGGAATAGATGTGCTGGTTCCGGGTGAGCCGCGCATGCTCTCCAGTCTTCGGGTCGAAGATGGCGAGGTCGGTCGTGTCTATCTGGCCTTCACCCAGGGGATGGTAGAATACCTCGGGCAGGACGAGGCGGCCGTCGGCGAGTCTCCGTGCAGAGAGATTGACCAGGATGCCGGTTTCAATCTCTGCCACGGTCTTCCCGGTATCGGGATACACCTCCACCAGGGCCGTCTTCCGGTCGAATCCTCTCCTGAGGCCGATGATGCTCCCCTTGTCGGTCCAGAAATGGGACTCGATGCTGTCCAGGTCCTGATTCCCAGCGAGGACGACCCTGCCCGAAAGAAGGCCGGCGGAGAGGGTCTTGTCCCTGACCGTTCGTGTGTAGGCCAGGTAATCGCTTAAGAAATCCAGATAGAACTGCTCCGATGTTTTGCCGGTCACAAAGGTCAGTGCCTCTGCAGTGCCGCCCAGGGGGTGCCGTGCCTGATACTGGCCCAGGCGTGCAATTGCATCTTGCCCGTAGGTACGGTTCAGGTAATCGACCATGTGGTAGCCGGCCAGGTATACCCTGCTGCGCGGTGGTGAATAAGGGGGTGTTACCGCTGCAGCGTTGAGATTCCACAGCCCCGCTCCCTCGGTGAACGACATCATCTCTCCTTTGAAGAGGGGCGAGCGTCCGCGTCCGCCGTCGGTGAACATGGTCTCGGTGTTGGTGGTGATGCCCTCGATAACCCACCCCGGTGAGATGACATTCGTTATGGCAAGACCGTCCCCGACGATCTTGGTCAGTTCGCCATACCAGCCGAGACGGGTGGTTATATGCACATAGTGAGTATATTCATGGGTGAAGACGAGGTCCATGATGTCGGAGCTTGGTCCGAAGCCCCGCACGGTCGACGGCGGTGTTTCATACAGAGAGATCCTGTTGGGGAATACGTTCATGAACCCGTTGAAGAGATCCGTGCCGGGGTCAAGGACGATCGGGCACGGGCGGGGCTCGACACCGAGATATCCGGCGATGTCTTTATGGACCTCCTCGCAGAGAGAGAGCACGCGCTGAGCAAGCAGTTCATGGCCTTCGGGATAGTAGATGATGAAGTTATCCGTCCGTACCGTGCACCATTGGAAAGACGGGTCATACCGGGCAGAAGCCTGGAACGGGAATAGGAAGATCAATGCCGCGCAGATCAGAAACACAAAGGCCCTCTTGTCCAGGAAGTGAAAACAGTGACTCACGATGCCTCCTCTTCATGTTATATGAACCTTTCAGGTCGGTCATTCACTATCGGCGGAAGTATCTCCCATGATCTTCCTCTTGACGATGAACACCTCAAGTCCTGTTATGCAGATGCTCAGCCAGAAGAGACCGCCGACAAAGCCCGCGAGCACATCGCTCAAGTAGTGCACCTGGAGGTATATCCTGCTGAAGCCGATTATGAAAACGATGAATCCCGTCATTGTGATGAAAAAGGCCCGCACTTTCCAGGAATCGACGGACCGCACGATGAGATAGGTGATCATGCCGTAGAATATCATGGAGTTCATGGCATGGCCGCTCGGAAAACTCCATCCGCTTACCGCGATCAAGGTCGTATCGCTGATGGGCCTTGGACGGTGGATCATGGCCTTCAGGATGGAATTGAGAAGGCTGCCGCCGACGATCGCCACTGCAAACACCGCTGCCCTGTCAAAACGTTTTTTCAGAATCAGGTAAGAAACGATTGCAAGGCTTACAGGCACAATGAACTTCATCCCCCCGAGCTGTGTGACCACTTCCATCAGGTGAGTCGTGAACGGAGACCTGAAGAACAGAACCTGGTCAACCACCCATTTATCGACCATTACAATGGGGTCCCCGGCGATGATGTCCTGGGTTATGCCGCCGAATATCCAGACAAAGACGGCGCTTATACAGAGACCGACTGTCAGGTGAGCTCCGAGGTATGAACTTGGCGAGAGCCTCCGGGCCATGAAAATTGTGAGCCTCGGATACCGGTGTTCGAATCTGCTTACTATCGCGGATGACGGTATCTCCCTGAACCACCCAAGGATCGCCACCCGATTTCCGGCAAGTTTCCGGTAGAAGTAGCCGAACCCTGCTATCACCAGGATCAGGAACACCATGAAAGCCCCGGCCCTGCCCGTCCACTTTTCAACGAGCTGCCAGCTCTGGGAAAAGGTGTATCCCAGGAGTGTGATGCAGATCGCCCATACCATGCCGCCCACGACATTGAAAAAGGCAAATCTTCCGTAAGGCATGGCCGACATGCCTGCAGCGAACGGAGTCATGGCGCGGAGCAGATGGGTGAACCTCGCCAGGAAAACGGTTTTGCCCCCGTGCTTGGTGAAATAGGCTTCCACCTTGAGCATGTGCGTCCGCTTGAAGAGGAAGAGCCGCTCGTGGGTTTGGAAATAATCTTTCCCCATGGCCTTCCCGAGGGCATAGCCGGTGCTGTCGCCGAGTATGGCCCCTGCGGATATCACGACTATACAGGTGCCCAGGTCGAGATACCCCTGTGAGGCCAGGAAACCGGCCAGCAGCACGACGCTCTCCCCGGGCACGAGAAGTCCCAGGAAGGCTGAGCTCTCGAGAAAAGGCGCCAGGAACACGAGCAGATAACCCCAATTCCCGAGGGCGCTTATGATGCCGTACAGTTTATCGAGCATGGTTTCCCAAGTGAAGATGATATCAGGGCGTTAGTCAAGTGATAAGGATGACAATCTGATGACGTGGAAAAGAGTTTCCCCTGGATAGGAACAGGAGTAGAGTGGGTTGGGACCTCAAACTTAAAACCGGGTGGTGCTCGGGCGGACAACAGAGTGATTAAGCCTCAGGGGAGCGACATGAGCAAGTATGCATGCAGGGCATTTATTGTGCTCTGTATTTTGATGATCTCGGGCCAGGCAAAAGCCTGGCATGACAAAACCCATATCAGCATAGCCAGGGCTGCCGGCTACGAGTATTGGTTCAATGCGGCAGGGGCCGACATCGCCAAGATAAAGGCCGACAAGACAGAGTCGTACAACCATTGGTATGATAACAACCGTCAAGTCGAAATCACACCGCAGATGGTGCTCGCTCAGGCAGGGAGATATAACAGGACGGATAAAGCGTCGGATGCACAGGGGCATCTCTACGGTGCGATAATAGCCGCGCTCAGGGCGTATGAAAGCTGCCGTACATCAGCTAAATACTGCGAGTACCATCTGGCCTATGCAGCCCATTATATAGGAGATCTGTCCAACCCGCTCCACAATATTCCCTACGATGATTACAACGCAGTACATCACCAGACCAATGACGGCGTGGTGGAAAATACCATACTCGATCATCCCGAAAGGATCACCAGACACATGTATGCCATTATCCTAAGGGATAATCGGTTCGAACCCGACCTTGCACGCGAGATTGCGCGGATTGCGAACCTCAGCCGCAAGCTCGGCTATAAGCTGCGTGAGGGCAAGAGGGACATGACATCGGAAGAAGCCTGCATTCAGCTCGGACACAGCGCTTCGCTCTTGAAGGCGGTTCTCAAACACTTCAAGAAAGCCTGAAAACTCTTTCTTTTTCTTCACTTTTTTATCATGTTATGATACCTTTATACAGGTGTTTTCCCGGAAGCTCGGGGCTTCCTCGGAAATGGCACATTGTACTGTATCCTTACCTGTTCAAGGGAGGTTTATATGACTTTACGTCCACCACAGGTTGCTGAATGGCTACTGATTCTGACGATCATCGCCGTATTTCCGGGCTGTGCGCATAACAATGTCCCGGTCGAAATCCCTACAGGTTCCTATCTTGAGGATATATTCTCCACGGCGAATACGAATCCGGATGTGGACAAGTTTTGCAACGCCATGTCACCATACCTCCAATATAAGGAAGGCACCATCGATTCGAATCCCAATGACATGAATTTGGTATTCAAGGTATCAGGAGGCTATTTCGGGTATGCCTTCTGCTGCATGGAGGATACCGATAAAAGGGAGGCAAGTCTTCTTTACGCCAAGGGAAGGGATCTTGCCTTGGAAGAGCTCAAGCGCTACAGGATTTTCGACCAGGCCTTGAACGATGAACCCCGTAAATTCAAGAAAGCCCTGCCTGAAACTCTCGACAAGAGGGATATTCTTGCCCTCTACTGGGCTGCAATGAACTGGTGCAGTTTGGTGAACCTCAATCTTGATATGCCGGAGGCCCGCGCGGACATTGCAAAAGTACAGGCCATGCTGGAGTTTATCAATACCCTCGACGATTCGTATAACAACGGCTCCGTGCATGCGGCGCTGGGGTCCTTGTATGCTAATAGGCCCAAATCAGAGGGCGGTGACCCCGAGAAGGCCAAACAGCAGTTCGATGATGCCTTCACCTACTCAGGCAACAGCCTTTTAACCGTGCAGGTGATGTATGCCAAGTACTATGCTCGCCAGATCCAGGACAGGGTTCTGTTTCAGAAAACCCTGAAACAGGTCCTTGACACGCCTGCAAACACCTATGCGGATAAGACTTTCATCAACGAGGTGGCCAGGAGGAAGGCCAAGCTGCTCCTCGATAATATCGACAAATATTTCACCGTGACTGAACCCAAGAAGAGCTCATAGAACCGAAGAGCTCTTTCCCGGGCAGA
>DATKLV010000366.1:0-8681 GCA_035542255.1 Desulfomonilia bacterium
CTCAACGGCCATGTTGCTCATGGTCATGCGGCCGGCCAGGCTGAGGCCTTCCGACAGGGGGCCGGAGAATTCCACGGATCTGTACTGGGCTGACTCCGCTGTGTACTTTCCGGCCAAAAAAAGTATTACATCCTTTGCGGACACCATGTCGTGGAGCAGTCCGGAAAGGTGGACCTTGATAGTCTGCGGTACCTTGAACCAGAGCTCGCCCGTTGCAAACACATATGCCATCTCACTGAAACCGATGCCGGTGCCCGCCGCTCCCAAGGCACCGTAGCTGGTGGTGTGGGAGTCGGTGCCTACGATGAGCATACCCGGAAGGACATGGCCCTTTTCCGGCAGCACCTGGTGGCAGATGCCCGCGCGCTCCCCGTAATAGTTCTTTATCTCCAACTGTTTTACTGCCATGCGGACCAGCTTGTGGATCTCGGCATATCGCTCGGTGGAGGCAGGGACATAGTGATCCAGGAGCACCACGATACGGGAGGGGTCCCATACCCTGCTCCATCCTGCACCGAGAAGGCTCACGAACACCTGCGCTATCGCTTCATGTGCCATGGCCAGATCGACCTGAGCAGTGACATACTGACCGGGCGAGACGATGTCCCGTCCGGATGCCCTGGCCAGGATCTTTTCAGCCATGGTCATGCCCATACGTTATCTCCTGAGGTGGAATATTCCCTCTTCAACGGATATGTTTCAACACGGCTTGAGCAAATTCCTTTGTTGAAGCCTTTCCCCCCTGATCCTCTGTCAGGGATGTCCCCCCGCGGTAAACCTCGGCCACGGCCTTTTCCAGAGCATCGGCCTCTGCCTGCATGCCGAGATGCTCCAGCATCATCTTTGCCGACAGGATCATGGCAGTAGGGTTGACGATCCCCCTGCCAGCTATATCAGGCGCAGATCCGTGGACAGGCTCGAAATAAGGCTTACTACCGCCGAGGCATGCACTGGGGGCGATCCCCAGACCTCCCACGACTTCCGCCGCCTCGTCCGCCAGGATATCTCCAAACATATTGGAGGTGATGATCACGTCGAATTCGTGCGGGAAACGTACGATACGGCGGGCGGCATCGTCCACATAGTAATGCTCGTAGGCAAGCTCGCTGTATCTCTTTATCTCCCCTTCAACGATCTGCCTGAACAGCCCGCAGGTCTGGAACAGGACATTCGACTTGGTGATACAGGTGACCTTTCCGGGGAAGCCCGACGCCTTCCTCTGCCTGGCAAGCTCCGATCCATATCTGGCGATTCGTTCGGTCCCTTTTTCCGTGATCAGGCGAAAGGCGAACTTCCCGGGGGAGTAATGATCCAGGGTATGTCCGAAAAGGTCTTTATACTCGGTCAGATTCTGGGCCAGCCACGACACATCGCCTTCTCTTCCCGGATACAGCCCCTCGCTGTTTTCACGGATGATGCAGAAGTCTATACCCTCAGGGTTCCTGAGCGGGGAGCGTGCCCCGGGATAGTACTTGATAGGCCGTAAATTTATATAGTTGTCCAGTACCCAGCGCAGATACACCAGGATTGCGATACTGGGGCCTTCGGCCGCCCCAAACAGGACGGCGTCGGATTCATCGCACAGCTTCCGGGCCTCTTCCGGGAATGGGTTCCCAACTGCCTTAAGGGCCTCTGCACCACACAAAGGTTTGATCATTTCAAGATCGAACCCGGCAGCATCGAGGATCATGCAGGTAACATCCATGACCTCGGGGCCCACACCGTCTCCACCCAGGACGACAATATTCTTCGCAGGCACGGCTTCTCCCATTTATTTCCAGGACTAATGCCCAACGGCAGAGACTGAACAGCTCATGTCCTTATAACATGCCTTATAACATGACTTATTACATGAAAGAATAGTATGATTGATGCTTACTATAAAAGCAAGGCTTTGTACATTTACGCCTTGAGCGGAAATGACATTGAAAAGGGATCACTGCGAGATAGGAAAAAAACAGCATTAATATTGATGGCTTCCTTGGTCAGGCGCAACCCTGCCGGGTTCTTGCCGTTCATGTTTCTCGCGAACTCGAGAGCTGTGTCCATTAGCATGTCCCGCTCGACCACACGGCTAACAAACCCGAGGCTCATGGCTTCCTCTGCCGATATGAAATTGCCGGTAAGCATGAATTCATAGGCCCGACCCGCCCCGATCATATAGGCGCAGGCGCGGTAAAGAGCCCTCTCGACCGCATTGCGTAAGCACGCACACTCCGTCTGTAAAGGATGGTGGGATGAGTGGGGATAATCCGACCCTCCTTCATAAACACCATGCGCACGGTCATGACAGTTCATGCTGCGGAAAGTTTGTTGGGTTTCGTGCTTCATCAACCCAACCTGCTGGACTTTCGAGGGAATGACGCATGGGAGGGGTACGAGATCTCTCACTGCTCCTTCGTTTCACTCAGGGCTTCGGCTTTTTCAGGATGACATGCTATTTATGATTATTATCACTATGAACTATGTTCCCTGTGGATGACACCCTCTCTTTAAGTTTCTCTGCCAGTTTCATGGTGGCCTTCTGCAGGTCGTCCGTCTCGATGTGGTTTGCGGCGAGGAACCTCTTGTAGACAAGCTCGGGACCTGCTTCTATGCCGGGTGTTGATCCTTCGGCTAGCATGCCGGCCAGGGTCAGCGCGCTGTCGGCCGACATGGTGATCGCGCCGTCCTCCATGACCAGCACCGTGGTCGCGCTCTGGAGGTCTTCGAGGCGGTGGGAGATGTGGATGATGGTCTTGCCCATGTCCGCATTGAGCTCTCTGATGGTCTTCAGGATGGCTTCCCTGTCCAGGGGGTCGAGCATGACCGTGCCCTCGTCGAGCACGAGCACGTCCACGTCGAGGGCGAGCTGCCCGGCATAGGCGACCTTGGCGAGCTGGCCTCCCGACAGTGTCGAGGTGAGCGCGCGACGCAGGTGGGAGCTGTGGATGGCGTTCAGGGCTTTCTCAATCCTTGCCTGGATCTCGTAGCTGGGCAGGCCCATGTTCTCCGGGCCGAAGGCGATGTCCTCATCAACGACCAGGCTCACGATCTGGTTTGCAGGGTTCGACAGCACCAGCCCCACACGCTGTCCGTGCGTGTCCACAGTCCCGCTTTGAGGTTTGTAGACCCCTGAGATGATGTATGCGAGCGTGGTCTTTCCGCAGCCGTTGGGACCCACGATGCCGAAATAAGAACCGGCGGGCACCGTCAGATCGATGCCCGCCAGGGCGTTTTTATGGTGATAGGAAAAATTTACCCCGCTGAGTGTAACTGCTGCTCTGATGTTATCCTGCCGGATCAATCCTTATTCCCGGCAGCGCCCTCATCAGCGGCCTTTTTCCGGGTGGTCTTCTTTGCAGGTGCCTTCTTCTCGGAAGCCTTCTTTTCCGGGGCCTTCCTGGTGGAAACCTTCTTTACCGAAGCGGCCTTCTTTTCGGAAGCAGCCTTCTTTTCCGAAGACTTCTTCTGAGCGGCCTTCTTCTCCGGCACCTTGGCAACAGCCGACTCGGTCCATTCGATAATGGCAAGGGGCGCATTGTCCCCGTGCCTGTTCCTGTACTTTATGATGCGGGTATACCCGCCGTTCCGGGCTGAAAAAAGCGGGGCAAGGTCTTTGAAGAGTTTGCCGATGGCTTCTTTCGACCGCAATACGCGCTCGGCGCGCCTGACAGCCGCAAGGTCGCCCTTCTTGCCCAGGGTGATCATTCTGTCGGCGATCCTCCTCAGCTCTTTCGCCTTTGCTTCTGTGGTGGTGAGCCTTTCATGGAGTATCAGCGACGTCACCAGGTTCCTGAGCATGGCTTCCTTGTGGTCCGTTGTCCGCCCGAGTTTTCTTCCTGCAATGTGATGATTCATGTCAGAACTCCGATTCTACTTGCTTTCCTCTTCTTCCATTCTCTTGCGCCGCGCCTCGATCTCCTCGATGGAAGGCAGATCAGGGAGCTTCATGCCTATGTGGAGCCCCATCTTGGAGAGCTTTTCCTTGATCTCCTCCAGAGACTTCCTGCCGAAATTCTTGGTCTTCAAAAGCTCGGCCTCAGTCTTCTGCACGAGCTCGTAGATGTAGGTCATATTCGCGTTCTTCAGGCAGTTGGCGGAACGAACGGAAAGCTCGAGCTCTTCCACCGTCCTGAAGAGGTTGTTGTTCAGCTCCTTGTCCTTCTCCTCTTCCCGCAGCTCGTTTTCGATCTCTTCCTCCTGGAAGTTGATGAACACGTCCATGTACTCTTTCTGGATCTTGGCTGCATAGGCCAGGGCATCATCCGGGGTCACCACGCCGTTGGTCCACACCTCGAACGAGAGCCTGTCATAATCGGTCCTGCGGCCCACGATGGTGGGCGTGACATTGAAGGACACCCTCCTCACCGGGGAGAAGATGGCGTCGATGGGTATCCAGCCGTGCGTGTCGAGCTTCTCCTTGATGAGCTCGGCGGGCACGTAGCCCCTGCCCCAGTCCACCCGCAGGTCCATCTTGAGGGTTATGTCGCTCTGGATGGTGGCGATGAGCTGGTCGGGGTTGATCACATCGATCTTGGCGGTTGTTTCGATGTCGCCGGCCTTGACCTCGCAGGGGCCTTTCTTCTCGAGAGTGACCGTCTGGGACCTGTCCGTGTGCATGCGCAGCACGACCTTCTTGAGGTTCAAGATGATGTCGGTGACATCCTCATAGACGCCCGAGATGCTGGAGAATTCATGGAGAACGCCCAAGGCTTCATCGAACCTCACCCCAATAATCGCGGAGCCGTACAGGGAAGACAGGAGGATGCGCCTCAGCGAGTTCCCTATGGTGACGCCGAAGCCGCGCTCCAGAGGCTGTGCATTGAAGCGGGCGTAGGTGTCCGTATACGTGTCTTCCACGATTTCCAACTTGGTAGGTTTTATAATCTCTTTCCAGTTCTTCTCAATCATCCCTCACCCCAAGACTTCAATTCTTATTTCGAGTAGTATTCGATTATCAGGGTCTCCTGGACCGACATCGGCATATCCTTGCGCTCAGGCAGGGCCTTTACCTTGCCCTTCTTGGTGTCTTTGTCGACCTCGAGCCACTCGGAGAACCCACGCTGTTCGCGGCTATCCAGAGATGCTCCGACAGCATCTATCTTTTTGCTCTTTTCCCTCACCTCGATCTCGTCCCCGGCATCCACGAGAAAGGAGGGGATGTTTACCTTATGGCCGTTCACCGTGATATGCCCGTGGTTGATGAGCTGGCGGGCCCCGTTGCGCGAGGCCGAGAACCCGAGACGGTAAACGATGTTGTCGAGCCTCCTCTCCAGGAGCTGGAGGAGCATCTCGCCTGTGACGCCCTTGCGGCGCTTCGCCATGTCATAGTACCTGCGGAACTGGGCCTCGGACACACCGTAGGTGTACCTGACCTTCTGCTTTTCCCTCAGGTGGATACGGTATTCCGTGGTCCTCACCCTGCCCTGGCCGTGCTGCCCGGGGGGGTATTCCCGCTGCTCGATGGCACACTTGTCCGTAAAGCACCGCTCCCCCTTCAGGAAGAGCTTCATCCCTTCTCTGCGACAGATCTTACAAACAGGTCCTGTATATCTCGACAAGATTATTCCTCCTTCTTGTTATACCCTTCTTCTCTTCGGGGGTCTGCAGCCGTTGTGCGGGATCGGGGTGATGTCGCGGATGCCGGTGATGCGGATGCCGCTAGCATTGATCGCCCTCAAGGCAGACTCTCTGCCGCTGCCGGGTCCCTTGATGTACGCGAATGCGCTCTTGACCCCGAACTCGGCCGCCTTCTTGCAGGCTTCCTGGGCTGCGATCTGGGCTGCAAACGGAGTGGATTTGCGGGAGCCTTTGAACCCCTGCGACCCTGCGGACGACCAGCCCAGGGTATTGCCCTGCTGATCCGTTATGGTTACAATGGTGTTATTGAATGTGGCCTGTATGTGAACGACACCCTCGCTCACCTCTTTCCTGGCCTTTCTCCGTCCTGTTTTCAGTCTCGCTTTCGCCATGCAAAGCACTCCTTAGAAGGTTATTTCTTCTTGCCGACCACAGCTCTTCTCGGACCTTTTCTCGTCCGGGCATTGTTATGTGTATGCTGTCCCCGGCAGGGCAGGCCTTTGCGGTGCCTGATCCCCCGGTATGAGGCAATGTCCATGAGGCGCCTGATGTTCATGGTGACCTCTCTGCGGAGGTCGCCCTCCACCACCAGGTTCTTGTCGATATAGTCCCTGATCTGGGAGATGTCATGCTCCGAAAGGTCGTCGCTCTTCTTGGCCGGGTCGATGCCGGCTGCCGACGCGATTTCGGAGGCCTTTGTCCTGCCGATACCGAAGATGTAGGTCAATGCGATATCGATGCGCTTGTTCCGTGGTAAGTCTACCCCTGCTATCCTAGCCAAGACTCCTGCCTCCTTTTAACCTTGTCTCTGGTTATGACGCGGATTCTCGCAGATTACCCTGACAACTCCGCTTCTTCTGATGATCTTGCACTTCCTGCACCGCTTCTTGATTGACGCGCTTACCTTCATGTCCGCCTCATTCGTTACTTTGATCGGTAGACGATACGGCCCTTGCTCAGATCATAGGGCGATATCTCCACCTGTACTTTGTCACCAGGTAATATCCGGATGTAGTGCATTCTCATCTTTCCCGAGATATGCGCGAGGATCTGGTGCCCGTTTGCCAGCTCCACCTTGAACATGGCATTCGGCAACGGTTCCAGTACTATCCCTTCAGCCTCGATCACATCCTTCGCCATATATTTCCGTTACGCACCTATTGCCGTCTTGATGGCGGCCTGCACCTGCTCCATGCTCTTGGTGCCGTCTATCTTCCTGACGATCGCCTGCTTGCCGTAGTACTCGATCAGGGGCTTTGTCTGGCCGTGGTACGTGGTTAGCCTGGACCTGATTGTTGCCTCCTGGTCGTCGTCCCTCTGGTAGAGCTCGCCGCCGCACTTGTCGCACACGCCTGCCTTCTTGGGCGGATCGAACTCGATATGGTGCATATAGTTGCAGCCCCTGCAGGTCCTGCGGCCCGTAAGCCTCTTCACCAGATAGTCGTCAGGAACCTCGATGACCACCACGTGGTCGAGCTTGGTGCCCAGGTCCTTGAGCAGCCCGTCCAAGGCCTTCGCCTGCTCCAGGGTCCTGGGGAAGCCGTCCAGGATGAAGCCCTTCTTGCAGTCGGGTTTCTGGAAACGCTCTTTTACCACACCGTTGACCACATCGTCGGGCACCAGCGCACCCTTGTCCATATATTCCTTGGCCTTCTTGCCCATGGGCGTGCCTTCCTTCACCGCAGCCCTGAACATGTCGCCCGTGGAGATCTGGGGGACCTTGAGTCGGTCGATCATCCTCGTTGCCTGTGTTCCCTTGCCGGCGCCCGGTGGTCCTATTAAAATAATATTCATGACTATTCCCCCTCTTATGGTTGTATGAGCTATCTTCTGCCGCGAATCCTGCCTGTCTTCATGAGCCCGTCGTACTGCCTGCTGATCAGGTGCGACTCGATCTGGCTCATGGTGTCGAGCGATACGCCGATGACGATGAGGATCGAGGTGCCCCCGAAATAGAACGGCACGTTCGCCTGGGCCGTGAGCACCATGGGCAGCACGCAGACGATGCACAGGTATATGGCACCGATGAAGGTGAGCCGTGAGAGGACCTTGTCAAGGTACTCGGCCGTTGCCTTGCCGGGTCTGATCCCCGGGACGTAGCCGCCGTTCTTCTTAAGGTTCTCGGCCACATCCACCGGGTTGAAGATGACCGCGGTGTAGAAATACGTGAAGAAGATGATGGCCAGTATGTATATCAAGTTGTAGGCGATCCCCCTGGGGTGCAGCGCCGCGGCGACGTGCTTCATGAAGCCCACATCCGGGAAGAACTGGGCGATGGTGGCCGGGAACACGATGATGGACGATGCGAAGATGGGCGGGATGACGCCCGAGATGTTGATCTTCAGCGGCAGGTGCGTGCTCTGCCCGCCGTACACCTTGCGGCCCCTGATCTGCTTGGGATACTGTATGGGGATCCTTCGCTGCGCGGTCTCCATGTACACAATGCCTGCAACGGAGCCCAGCACCACGATGATCACGAGGATCAGGGCGAACCAGGAAAGCTCACCTGTGGAGGCGAGCCTCCAGGTGTTGATGCAGGCAACGGGCAGCCGCGCCACAATGCCTGCGAAGATGATGAGCGAGATGCCGTTGCCGATGCCCCGCTCGGTTATCTGCTCGCCCAGCCACATGAGGAAGCACGTGCCCGTGGTCATGGTGAGCATGGCCACGATACGGAATGCCCAGCCGGGCATTAAGACGACCGACTGTCCGGCCACGCTCATCTGCTCCACGCCGAAGGCCATGAAGTAACTCTGAACAAGGCAGAGCCCTACTGTTCCATAGCGTGTATACACGGTGAGCTTGTGCTTGCCTGCCGCGCCTTCTTTCTGGAGCTGCTCGAAGGGCGGGTAGATCATGCACAACAGCTGCACGATGATGGAAGAACTGATGTAGGGCATAACGCCCAGTGCAAAGATGGAAAGACTCCTGAAGCCGCCTCCTGCAAACATGTCGAACATGCCGAGCAGCGTGCCCTGCTGCTGGTCGAACCATTCCCTCATGATGGCGGAGTCGATCCCCGGGGTGGGGATATGGATACCGATGCGGTAAACGAGGAGCATCAGGAGCGTAAAGATGATGCGCTTCTGAAGCTCTGGCACCTTGGTAATATTATCGAA
>DATKLV010000367.1:0-3595 GCA_035542255.1 Desulfomonilia bacterium
CGCTTTAATCCTTTCCGAAACATCTCTCCCTACACCACGGAATCCGATAGGTTCCCCAGATGGATCACGCATCAAGGAAACGGATATTTCGATCATGCTACCGGTCCCGTCTTTCCTGATGATCTCATAATTGACCTGGCTTTTGGGCTTCCCTGTTAGATAAATCTCATTGAAGATCTTGTACGCTTTCTCAGCATCCTCGGGCGTAGTATAGGACTTGTAGTTCATACCCATGAGCTCTTTGGATGAATAACCGTAAGCCCTCCTCAGGAAATCATTGAAAAAGGTATAGTTACCCTTGAGGTCCAGCTCGAAGTATGCCTCGTCTATGCTGTCCAGAATGGTCCGGTATCGCTGCTCGCTTTCCCGCAGCTCGCAGGTTCGTTCTTCGAGCAGAGCCTCTGCATGCAGGAGAGAGAGCTCCCGCCTGGCATTTTCACAGAGCCTGATGAGATATTGGGGATCAAAAGGTTTACGGGCATAAGCCCTGGCACCAAGTTTCATGGCTTTCAGCGCCAGTTCAGGTTTAGGGTCCGACGTTATAACGACAACTGCACAACTGGGGTTTATCTTGTTGAATTCTTTAATAAGCTGTCCATCATCTGCATCCGGGATATGGTAATCAAGGATGACAATCTCCGGGTTTATATCGCTGAAAAGCCGTATTGCATCATGCCCTCTGTTGGCGGTATGAACTTCATAGCCGTGTATCATGAAGGCCTTGGATATCAGGGATATCATGGACTTATTGCTGTCGATGATGAGTGCGCGGGTTATTCTCTGCGGCGCCTCACCGGCGAGAAGCCTCTTCACATGTTCTATAAAGTGCTTGCTGTCCACCGGGGCCGGCAGGAATGCATTAGCACCGAGATCGGCCGTGATCTGCTCAGGATCTTCTCCTGAAAACGTAGCCGAGACTACCAGGATGGGCGCAGCGTTGAATGCCATATATTCCGGAGAGCGGAGCAGGCGGCATAGACGCCATCCATCAAGACCCGGCATGTGGAGGTCGGTGACAATAAGATGGGGAGGATTGCCTGATTTCATCTCGGCCAACGCTGCTTCCGCACTGGTAAAGGCCTTTACGTCAAGACCTTGTTTTGTCAACAGACCCGATAGATATACCAGTTGAGCCTGTGCATCATTCACAACAAAAACAAGCGGCGGATTTGCATTATCGAAAGGTTTCATGAATTCGCTCATTGTCTATGCCTACCCACTTGATTCGTCTTTTTTCCCGATTTTCTATAGAGAAATCAGATTTTATTATAGCATTGAGCGTTTTCTTGGCTTTTCTCTGGAAAGAATCGTTTTGATTTCATGGCCCTGGTACCCCTGACAGATACCCGCAGACACTACGAAGGTTTCAAGACGGATAAAGGCAACGCATAATCAATCTCTCCTGTCGATCCATAACACAATCCACTACAATGGTGATGGTTGCCTTAATGGTTCATCTCGGCTGGTCATGGGCCACTATAGACCTATCCCGGAATCGACCCTGCCCTGTTACCAATGGTCTTTCAGTTGCCGGATTCTGTTTGACGAACTTATATAAGGAAGAGACTCACCGTCTTGCTGAGGGTTTACTCCATTTTGATGCTGTTTTCTTGTCAGGCGCTTTGGCGGTGGACTTCCTGGAACCGGCCGACTTGTCGTCAAAAGAAACCCCATAACGTAAATTTACTATTCTCTCGGCTTCAAGCCAGTGTTCCATATCCCGACCCGGTATGCGGCCATCTCTTTCATAAAGCTCAAAAGCAAGTTTTTCTATCTCGTGTCTCAAGTTCATGTTAACTCTCCCTTCACCTTGATATAACCGACACCCCATATATACCTGTCCGTGAACAAAAACCAACAGGAGAATATATAATCATCTGCCAACAAGTCTACAGCTGGGACCGGTTGAATTCATACAGGCGTATCTCCATTCACTCAAGTGTTTCAACAATCAAGCCCGTTACCTATGTCCGCTTGGGTACGTGGATCTCCTTAAGGAGAACGGATCCAAACATGTAAGAGAGCTTGATTGGCTGGACAGCTCGACAATCGGCCCCTTTACGATCGCCTTTCTTCCTTGCAACCACTGGACTATGCGCAATCCCATCGCAGGTCCCGACACGGCTTTATGGGGGTCATACCTCATCAAATCTTCATCGGGCCGCACTATCTATATCACCGGCGATACCGCATACTTCAATCGCTTTACCGAGATCGGTCAAAGATACCGTATCGACCTTGCCGTCTTTAACCTGGGGGCATATGAGCCGTGATGGTTTATGAAGAATTCACATATTAACCCTCATGAGACTGTGCAGGCGTTCAGAGAACTCGGTGCCAAGAAGCTCATGGTTGTACACTGGGGTACTTTCAGGCTCGGCGACGATCCTGTCTTATCTGCCACCCCTGGACATAAAAAGTGAAATGGTCAAAGCAGGGCTCTCAGACAGACTTGTTGAGGTGAGGCATGGTCAAACCCTTTTCTTGAATGAATAATCCGCCCTGCACCTTGTTTGCCGGGTGAGACCACGAAGCAGCACTTTGGAGCCGGGCAAGAAAGAAGTCGATATATGAAGAGTCACTGTAGTAATATTTTTCATCAGTGATTGTCGTGATCCGCTCATCACTTCTTGGCTTTCTTGAAAGCCCGTTCAAGGTCCTCGATGATGTCCTGTACATCTTCCAGACCCACTGCCAGCCGGAACAGGGAGTCGGTGATGCCTAGCTCATAGCGCTTTTCCCGTGTATAGTCGTAATAGGTTACGGTGGCCGGATGGGTGATGAGCGTCTCTGCCCCGCCAAAGCTCGGTCCGATGTAGATCATCTCCAGCGAATCCATGAAACGGTTGGCATCATCCAGGCTGCCCTTCATGGTAAAGGTAACCACACACCCTCCGCCCGTCATCTGCTCCCTGGCAATTGCATAGTGCTGGTGGCTTTTCAGGAACGGGTAGTATACCCTTTCGACAGCCGGGTGGCTTTCAAGAAATACGGCAACTTCCAGCGCCGTCTCGTTCTGCCTTTCCACTCGCATGGGGAACGTCTTAAGCCCCCGGAGCAAAAGGTAACAGCAATGAGCATCAATGAGACCACCCATGGATTTATGGAGGCTCCTGATCGGGGTTATGAGCTCGGTGCTTCCGAGCACGACACCTGCCAGGATATCGTTATGGCCCGACAGGTATTTTGTTCCGCTGTGGGTGACAAGGTCTATGCCGAATTCCAGCGGCCTCTGGTTTATCGGGGTGGCTATGGTGCTGTCAATGAGGGTCATGACATGGTGCTTATCAGCTATCTTTTTAAGCAGGACCAGATCGAATACATTGAGGTACGGGTTCGTGGGCGACTCGGAGAAGATGAAACGGGTGTTCTCCCTGATGGCACGCTCCAGGGCATCATAATCCCCGAAAGGCACTATCGTGCAGTCCACACCAAACCTCTGCAGGTATATCTTACAGAACTCCAGTGTCTTCTTGTAGCTGTCATCCGTAATGACGATATGATCACCCGTCCGTACCAGAGAGAGTATCGTCGTGGTAATGGCCATCATGCCCGAGGAGAAAACCACGCAATCCTCGGCCCCCTCGAGGTCCGC
>DATKLV010000368.1:0-3185 GCA_035542255.1 Desulfomonilia bacterium
TACACGCTTTGTCAAGTTCCAACCTCGAAAGCGCTTCGCAGTCAGAAGCTATCCATACTCTCGGCGGCATCTCCTGGTCCTCGGGCAGCATCTGCGAGTGCATCGACCTTTTACGGATCAGGCTCAAGAGCCGTAAAGGAAACCCGGATGGCGGCATTGGGTCGTCACGGAGCACATCGGGGAACCGATATTTCTCGTCTGCATGGCTGAATACCATGCCTTCAAATGCCACTTCCTTCCTCCCGGCCCGCACAAAGCTTGCCCCCTTGAGTTCTTCCAGGGAAACGTCAAGATAGGGGGAATCGAGAGAGTGACGCATGCACGTCTCAGCATCCGGAAGAACAACGGGAGGGGACAATCTCCTGCCGAGCTCGGTAAAAATCTGGAAATCGCTTTTAACCTCTCCGGGGGGATCAAGGGCAGGCCGTGCATAGTACACATAATCATGCAGGTAGGATGCCACCAGATCCTCCTGCTCCAGCATGAGGGCGGAAGGCAGGATGAGGTCGGCCCTCTGCGCCGTATCCGTCATGAATGCATCGACAACAACCTTGAACTCGATCCCCTCGAAGGCATTTGCATTCTTAACGGCGTTGGGTGCCTGGTTGACAACGTTGGATCCGTCCACCCAGATCATCCGGATGGGTGGTTTATCTGCCTTGGCTATCTCCTGCCCGATCAAGGGCATGGGCAAGAGTCGTATATCCCTTTTGCCATCTGCCCTGGTCCAGGAGAGGTTGAAATTCCTGAGTGAGCTCAGATGGAAAAAACTGCCCCCACCTCTTATACCCATATTGCCGGTGAGCATGGCGAGTGCATTGATGAACCGGACTGTCTCACCCCCGGAATAATATCTCTGGAGGCCTGCACCGATGATCGTGACTGTGGGGTGCATGTTTGCATAGAACTCATAGACAAGCTCCGCCTGTTCCCTTGAGACCCCGCATCTCTTCAGAAGATCATCCAGGTTACACTCAAGTATGAGTCGGGCGAATTCATGATAATTGCTCGAATGTTCCATTACCTCCTTGGGCATGGCCTGCCGGTCCATGAACAGCCTGGCAACCGCTGCGGCCAGGAACCTGTCAGTCCCCGGCCTGATGCAGATCATTGCATCCGAGTATGCCCTGTTGAATTCACTGCCCGGAGATATGGTGAGCACCTTTGCACCCTGCCGCCTGGACATCCTGACAAAGAAAGCCATATGGATAGAGCTCCGCAGAAGATCCTTACCCCAGTTAACGATTGAAGAGGAATCAAGCATGGTCTCGATATCGCTGCCCTCGTTCGAGCCGAAATCTTTCCGGCACGCGCTGTATCCTGCTGCGTCGCACAGAGAACCCCTTACCCCGCTCGCACCGAGCACATTGAATAACAGGTGTCCCGCCTGCTTGAGAGCCCCCTTTGCGCCTTCTCCATGGAAATACAGGATCGAAGCAGGCTCGCCCCGGTATGCCTGGATCTTTTCCGCGCAGAGGCTTAGGGCCTCCTCCCAGTCAATTCGTTCCCAGTTCGTGCCGGACCTTCGCATGGGGTAGATGATCCGATCATGGCTCTTGAGCCGCCTAAGGTGTGAACGCATCTTGGGACAGGCAAATCCTTGAGTTATGGGATGTTCCGGGTTACCCCTGATGCGTATCCGGCCGTCCGGCTCTTCAGAGACGATTAATGAGCAGGCATCGGGGCAGTCCATAGTACAGACGGTCATGGTGCTGCGAAGACTCATACCTCATGGATAACCCGCAACGAGGAAGAGTATCAAGGACAAATCAAAAGCCTATTGTCTGAGGCTCCTCGGTGAGCAGAGCACATAGGTTTGAAGCGGGACCTTGTAGAGCTGGACGGTGATTCCGTGGATCGGATTTACCTCCATGGCGACGAAGCGTCTGGCAAGCTCCTTTTTCAGCCGGGTTATGCTTTCATGAAGATGCCATGCCTTGTCTTCTTTGGCCAATCTCAGTAAGTCTTTGACTTCAGCCGGAGGCAGTACGAATCCCTGACATTGATACTTCAAAAGCTCCATTATGGATGCAGCAGCCTTTTTGCAAATCTTTACTGATTCCGTCATTGCAAGTTCACTTAACATTTCACCACCCCTTCCCACCCCGGCGGGGTATCTGCTGTAATAAGTAAAAGTTTCGATTATTTATGGAGCAATGACCATGCCATCTATATTTAGATATGATTTCAATAGATTAGAAGCAATTAAGGGAGATATAAGTTCTCTTCAAGGGCAATATATTTCATAGTTGAAGTGTAAATAATTACCCTGTATCTATTTATTATGCAATATCAATTAGTTTTCAATCGTATATTAGAATATAATATTAAGATTGCTCCTTGTCCACCGGATCCATCAGGGATTCAGGACCGCAAGGGGAAAAAATGAGCATCAAGTGGACACCCGGTTTCTTCCCTGCTTTTTAGCGCGGTAGAGTGCCTTATCAGCCGCCTTGAGGACATCTTGTGGAGATCTCGACCGTTCACCCGACCAGGCGGCTCCGATGCTGATGGTAACGGATACCTTCTTGGGAGGGGTCTTGCGCATCCGCAGGTTCTTAGGCTTTTTCCTGGGCCTCATGCTCGAGCGGATCATGAACTCAGCCTTCGATACCTCTCTCCGGAGACCCTCAAGGTGATGGAGTGCGTCATCCGCATTCTTCCCGGCAAAAACCACGGTGAACTCTTCCCCACCGTACCGGAATGCCTTCCCTCCGCCCGTAACCTTTGCCAGCCGTGCCGCTACCATACGCAATACCTGGTCACCTACATCATGGCCGTGTTTGTCATTAAATTTTTTGAAGTGGTCGATATCGAGCATGGCCAGACAATATTCCGGACCCAGCTTCAGGAAATCTTCCTTCAGTGCCCTGCGGGCAGGCAGACCCGTAAGTTCATCCTTGAAGGCCATGGCATGGGAAACCTCGATAACCGACACCAGCAGGATAAGAGAGGCTGTGGTGAAATGGAAGCCCATGGAGAGCCTATTATCCGCTGATGCCAGTGCTGAAAACACGGCGCAGATAGCCCAGAAGATCCCGCTCTCCTTTGCTCCGGGATTCCGGAGGTACATGCATACAATCACAATCAGTGACAACAAGCATATTGCTGCAGGGATCTGGGGTACTCCCAGTAATGATAAGGGGATAACATTGTATGTGATCAGTGCTGAATATCGCTCTGGG
>DATKLV010000369.1:0-12438 GCA_035542255.1 Desulfomonilia bacterium
TCATCATCCAGCCGGTGGAGATCCTTATCATATTCGGGGCAGCCACCGGGGCGCTCATCATCATGTCCCCCATAAAACTGCTCAAGGAAATAGCGAAAAACTTTGCAGGTATCATCAAACCGAAGACATTCGATTCCAAGAAGTACATCGAGGTGCTCACCCTGCTCTACGAGGTCTTCAACAAGATGCGCAAGGAAGGTATCATCGCCATCGAATCTCATGTGGAAGAACCTCAAAAGAGCGAGATATTCAAGAAATATCCTGCCATACTGAAGAACCACCGGACCCTTGACTTCATCTGCGACAGCCTCAAGATACTGCTCTCCATCGATATACCCCCCCATGAATTCGACAATCTGCTCGAGGTGGATATCGAGGCAAATACTACCGAGGCAAGCCACCCCAACCACCGCATGGCAAAGATAGCCGATTCCCTGCCCGGACTCGGCATCGTGGCCGCGGTTCTCGGAGTGGTTCTCACCATGGGAAAGATCAACGAGCCTCCTGCCGTGCTCGGACAGAGCATCGGGGCGGCGCTCGTGGGGACATTCCTGGGCGTTCTCTTTAGCTACGGCATCGTGGGGCCTATAGCCACACTGATGGAGCATCAGGTCAAGGAAGAGGAATCTTATTACCAGGTGATCCGTATCGCCATTGTTTCCTATGTAGCCCGCTCCATCCCACAGATAGCCATTGAATTCGCCCGCAGGGCCATCCCTGAAAGCGAACGGCCCGGCTTCAACGAGCTAGAGAAGCTCATGAAAGGCAAAGGCAGATAATGTCCGACGGTAAAGAACAGTCCATCATCATAAAAAAATATAAGAAAAAAGGTGATGAAGGTCACGGCGGGTCGTGGAAGGTGGCCTATGCCGATTTCGTTACCGCGATGATGGCCTTTTTTCTCCTCCTGTGGCTCCTGAGCATGACGTCCCAGCAGAAAAAGATAGCGCTCTCCCAGTATTTTCTAAACTATTCGATCTTCGAAAGAGGAGGCGGGAGCGCAGTGGCGCCTATCCCTGATGTAACAGGGAAAGCCATATTCCAGGTGGGCAAGGGAGCAACAAAGTCGCAATCACCATCCACAATGGTTGTAAGCGACCTGGCAAACAAGATCAATAAAGAGGTTGGGGAAAAACTCAAAGAATTTCAGGACAGGGTGCTTGTCTTCGATGACAACGGCAACCTCAGGATCGAGATCATCGATACCGGGGGGACATCGTTCTTCAATGTCGGCGGCATCGAGCTCTCGGAGACCGGGAAATCAGTTATCAAAGGCATAGCACCGGCACTTAAAGGTCTCGACAAGAAGATCATCATCGAGGGCCATACCGACTCGCTCGGCTATAAGGGATTGAATTTCACCAACTGGGAGCTCTCCACCCAAAGGGCCGCGGCGGCACGTGTCGAGCTCGAAAAGAACGGGATACCGCCGAACCAGATCGAGATGGTGGCGGGGTATGCCGATACCAAGCCGTTTATCAGGAATAACCCCTCTGACCCGAAAAACCGCCGCATCAGTCTCGTGGTTGATTTCAAGACATCCAAGAACCAGCTCCCGCCCGAACAGGCCCTGAAAAAGCCGAAGCTTCCCGACTCGCCTCCGGGACTGCAGTAGCTCGGTTATCCTGTTTGCCTCTTTACAAACATCCCTTGTTTAAGTGATCATGGTATCATGTCTCAAGCCGCCTATTCATGGGATGCAGCAGAATTTGCCCGGCACTCATCGCCTCACCCGCTGACAACGGGGGTTTGACACACTTGGAGATGGTGCGCCTGGAGGTCGAGGCAGTAAAGAGGAAGGAGGATGCTCAATGAAAGGCTGGACCGAGGAGGAAATCCGGAACAGGAACCTGATGGCACCATGCGGCCTCTACTGCGGCGCCTGTGGGGTATATATCGCTACCCGGGACAACAACGAGAAGTTCAGGACCGTCATGGGGAACCTCTACGGTACAAAACCCGAGGAGACCAAGTGCCTTGGCTGCATGCAACCCGACCCGCCGGAGAAGCTTTACGGCTACTGCACCATGTGCACTATCCGGGACTGCGTCAGATCGAAGGGGTTCTACTCATGCCACCAGTGCGGAGACTGGCCGTGCTCCATGATCTCCGGCTTCGGCTTCGAGACCGGCAAACAGGTCATGTTGAACACCATACCCCTCTGGAGGGAAAAGGTGGCACAGTCGGGCGACGAGGAAGGCAGTGTGGAATGGGCACGATCGGTGTGCGAGAGATACCACTGCCCTGACTGCGGCAGTCCGCTCTTCAGGGGTGCCCAGAAATGCCGCTCCTGCGGGAGAATGGTGGCCGACGATCTTGACGGCTCTCTCTAAGAAAGATCATGGCTGAGGTAATTCGCCCCTGCACGGATTCGGATTTCAACACCATTTTCGAAATCATCAACGATGCCGCCCATGCCTATAAAGGCGTGATACCACCCGACCGCTGGCACGAGCCTTACATGAGCCGGTCGAGTCTGCGTTCCGAAATAGGTGACGGGGTCGTGTTCTGGGGCATTGAGAGGGATGGGGAGCTTGCCGGCGTCATGGGGATACAGGACAAGGGCGAGGTTACCCTGATCCGGCATGCCTATGTGAGAACCGCCTTGAGGGGTACCGGCCTCGGGACAAGGATCCTGAGGCATCTGGAACCCTTGAGCGACAAGCCCATACTGATGGGTACCTGGGCCGAGGCGTCCTGGGCGGTGGCATTCTACAGGAAGAACGGGTATCGTCTGGTGAGCCCGGAGGAGAAAAACCGCCTGCTGCGGAAGTACTGGACCATCCCCGAGCGCCAGGTGGAGACATCGGTGGTGCTTGCCGATGCGAGGTGGCCGGGCGAACGACCATGAAAGAAGGCTTGAGCCACATCATCTTTATGGATAGGAGGCTTACGTGTTCACCAGCATAGTATTCATACTCATAGCGATCGGTCTAGCTGCCGGAATACTTGCCGGTTTCTTCGGGATCGGCGGAGGGATCATCATCATACCGGCGCTGATATATATCCTGGGATTTTCCCAGCACAGGGCCACCGGGACGAGCCTTGCGGTGCTTCTGCCTCCCATCGGCATAGCCGCATTCATCGAATATTACAGGAACGGCAACGTGGATATCAAGGCCGCACTCATCATAGCCGTTTTCGCCATCATAGGAGGCGGGATCGGGGCAATGTATGCAAACCGGCTCTCAGAGCCGATGCTGCGGCTCCTCTTCAGCATACTCATGATAACCCTCGGAGGATACATGGCCATAGGCGCCATGAGGAAGCTCGGATGGTTCTAGTTTCGTCTCATAAGGTTGCTGGAACTGAGGTCCATATCGCAGGGATGCAGTGCAAGGAGATGCGATGACCGAACTGTCCCATGAAAAACTGCTGGACAGCCTGTTTGACGGAGTCTACTTTGTTGACCTGGACAGGAAGATCACCTTCTGGAACAAGGCGGCTGAGCGGATAACAGGGTACAGCAGGGAAGAGGTTATAGGGTCGCGCTGCTCGGACAACCTGCTCAGGCATGTGGATGAGGACGGCCGGGAGCTCTGCTTCGAATGCTGCCCCCTGGTAGGGACAATCTCAAGCGGGTCCGCCCGTGAGGCCAATGTATTCCTGCATCACAAACACGGATACCGGGTCCCGGTCTCCATCCGGGTGTCGCCGGTCAGGGACGATGAGGGAAACATCATCGGAGGAGTGGAGATATTCTCCGACAACTCGACCCTTCTCCAGATCCTCCACGAGATGGAACGACTGAAAAAGGAAGCCTACATAGACGAGCTCACCAGTGTAGGAAACAGGAGATACGGTGATATGACTCTGTCTACCAGGATCTACGAGCTGAAAACCTTCGGCGTTCCCTTCGGGGTGATCATCCTGGATCTGGATCATTTCAAGCAATACAACGATACGTACGGCCACAAAACAGGCGACGAGATCCTTGTCATGGCAGGCAGAACCATAACCAATATCCTCAGGAAGATAGATTCCATCTCCCGCTGGGGTGGAGAGGAATTCCTCCTCATCTTCCCGAATATAGACTCGGAGGTGTTGAAAGTCGTGGCCGAGCGTATAAGGGCCTTCATCGAGGCCAGCTACATAATGGTCGGAAGCAAGATGGTCAACATGACGGCATCACTCGGCGTCACCATGGCCTTTGCCGACGATACGACGGCATCGATCGTCGAACGAGCGGACCGGCTGATGTACGCGAGCAAGTCATCCGGGAGAAACCGGGTGACTGTCGGTTAGGGTATAGAAAATCACCATGGAATTTTTCCGACAGGGTGTTTCACGATGGACAGCGATATAGGCGGCATGAAGGTGCACCCTGAACTCTTTGCACTTGCAGAGATATTCACTTCCGTCAGGCTCATGGGGCCCCCCATGAGCGATCAGCTCCTGGAGCTTGTCTGCCACCTCTTTAGCCCGGAAGAGGCATGCATAGCCAGGCACTTGCCCTTCTACCTTCCCATGCCCCTCGACCGTATCGCCCGCAGGGTTAGGAAAAGACCTGAAGAGATCAGACCTCGTCTGGAGACCATGGCGGACCGGAAGGTGATCTTCAGCACGGACAAGGGCTACTCTCTCCTGCCGCTCATACCCGGGATGTTCGAATACCTGCTCATGGACGGGAGGGACTCGCAGTGGCACAGGAGATACGCCCGGCTCATTAATGCCCTTTACGCCACGGGCTACACGAGAGAATACAGCACGACATCATCCCCTCTCATCCGCAACATACCTGTTCAGACCGTTATCGAAAGCACGAGCCGGATCGTGGACACCGACCTCATGAGCGAGATGATCGAGGCCCATGACAAGCTGGCCGTTATGAATGTGTGCCAGTGCAGGCAGTCCCACATTTTCTCGGGGCACGAGTGCGGACGCTCAACCCAGGACGACGGCTGCCTCGTTTTCGGCAGTTTCGCGGAGAGCATCGTTGAGAGGAAGAATGGAAGATTCGTCAGCCGGGAGGAGATGAGGGACATCGTGCAGGACCGCTGGGAGAAAAACCTCGTCTTCATGTCGGCCAACCTCGTGCCGTCGAGCACGAACGCCATTTGCACGTGCTGCGACTGCTGCTGCCACTATATGGAGTCCGTCAATCTCTACGGCGGCCGGGTATCGCTTGCCGCCCCGCACTTCCTGGCAGCAATGGACTATTCTCTCTGCAATGCGTGCGGCAAGTGCGCCAAGGTGTGCAATACCCACGCCCATGAGGTGAAGGAAAAGCGTCATACCCACGATGCACTCAGGTGCATCGGTTGCGGCCTATGTGTAAAGACATGCCCGAAAAAGGCCGTATCCATGAGGGAGAACCCGGATTATTCCCCGCCGTCGAAGAGCTGGCTGCGTTTCGGCCTCAGGATCATGCCTGCCGGCCTCCTATCCCAGCTCAGGGTAGCCCTGTCCAGATGAAAGAGAGATCCTCAAGGAAAAGACATGTGGAAGCTTCCGCCGAAGGCCAAGATCTTTGAGGCGTTGAGCGCTGTCGGAGACGGCAGGGTGAAGGTTACGGGTGAAACGAACGCAGAGGTGACCTCCTCTTCACTCGACAAGACCTACCACGTCGAATGGAACGAAGATTTCACCCGGGTAACCTCCAACGACAATGCCTCACACTGGCAGGGGTACCTGGGCTACCCCATTCTGGCCGTGCTCATGGAAAAGGGGAAACTCGCCTATGACAAGGCCGTTGCCGGGGATCTTGCCGGAATACCATGGAAAGTAGTCAACAAGCGGTTCAAGAACGATTACGACAAGGCGATCGAATCCGTACTCGGCTCGCTCAAGGATAAGGGGGTCGACACCGGGGCCGTCAGAGACGAGGTGGAACGGATCATGAAACAGATCGAACAGCTCTCATTGGAGAAACTTGCCGGATGATCTCTTCGTGTCTCTACCCGTTCACCTTATGTTCAGGAAACCGACAGGAGAGTGAACCCTAATGTTCAATCCGGATCCTACCGGTCTCGATGTCAAAAACCAACTGCCCGGAGCTTACCAGATGTTCCTTTTCTTTTTTGGACAGCTGCTTGAAATGGTACTCAACCTTCAGGGCCAGGGCACTGCTCCCTATAGCATGCGAGAAAGCCAGGCTTAACGGCTTGTTTGCAAACAGGTATTTTGCGGTTTTAGTGCCCTGTGCCAGGTGCTCTCTGAAGCGCCGCCGGACATCGGTCGATATGCCGACGTACAGGGAGCCGTCATCGGGCCATCCCATCTCCTGATCTCACCATTGCACAGGCACTAGTCTTTCATCACGGACCGTATTCCTTTCAAATATGAGAAAAACCTAGTAATATAATCAAGAACCGGGATTCTTCACTTCACCTTCACTCCGTGAAGGTTTCACTCAGAGATGACCCTCGTATTTTTACGCTGGCAGATGAATACATCCATCTGCAGAATGGACATAGTGGATTTTAAAGCAGTGACGACACCTCTTTTTCTTCAATCTCCTTTTCCTTTGCCCGCTGCTTGGCATGGTCGGTGGCAAGGAACATATACATGGCCGGCACCACAAAAAGGGTGAACAGGGTGCCGATGGCTATGCCGGTGGTGATGACAAGGCCCATGTTGAAGCGCCCGGCAGCACCCGCGCCCGAGGCAAACACCAGGGGCATGACGCCCAGAACCATGGCGCCGGTGGTCATGAGTATGGGCCTCAGCCTTATGCCCGCCGCCATCTCCACTGCCTCGCGCTTGGCCCTGCCCTCTCGCTGCAGGTCATTGGCGAACTGCACGATAAGGATGCCGTGCTTGCTGATGAGCCCGATGAGCGTCACCAGACCCACTTCGGTGTATATGTTGAGACTCGCCTGGCCGATACCGAGACTTATGAAGATCATGGCCCCGCAGATGGACATGGGAACGCTCACCAGCACTATGAGCGGGTCACGGAAGCTCTCGAACAGGGCGGCCAGGGCAAGGAAGATGATGATCATGGAGAAGAAGAACGTAAACAGCAGCGCAGCAGATTCCTGCATGAATTGCCGCGACTGGCCCGCATAATCGATGCTGTAACCTTCAGGGAGCACCTGGGCTGCTATCCCCTTGAGCGTTTCCAGTGCCTGGCCCAGCGTTATGCCTGGGGACATGACTGCGGTTATGGTGGCGGCATTGAGCTGTTCGAAGTGGTTGAGCGATTCGGGCACCACAGTAGTGCGCAGGCGGGCTATGGTGGAGACCGGGATGGACGCCCCGCTTGCGGTATTGATGTAATAGTCTTTAAGCTGGTCGGAATTGAGCCGGTAACGCTGCATGACCTGCGGGATAACCTTGTATGACCGCCCTGACAGGCTGAAGTAGTTGACATAGCCCCCGCCCAGCATGGAACCCAGGGCGCTGCCGACATCGCGCATGGTCAGGCCGAGCTGGGATGCCTTGTCGCGGTCGATGACCACTTCTGTCTGCGGCTTGTCGATCTTGAGGTCGGTGTCAACAAACATGAACGCGCCGCTTGCACGGGCCTTTTCCATCAATGTCTGTGATACCTCGTTAAGCCGGTCAAAGGGCTCGGTGGTTCCGATCACGAACTGTACCGGCAGGCCTCTGGCCCCGGGGAGCGGCGGAGGCTGGAACGCCACCGCCTGGACACCCGCTATACCCCCAAGCTCCTTCTGCACTATGGGCTGAAGCTGGCTCGTGGTCCGGATGCGCACGTTCCACGGCTTGAACACCATGCCGGCGAACCCCGTGTTCAGGCCCAGGGCGCCGTCGAACTGAAACACATGGTCGGTCTCGGGAAAGGATCTGACTACCTTGTACACCTGCCTCGAATTGAGCTGTGTCTGGGCCAGCGAGAAATCAGGGGCCCCGGTCATGAGCGATATGATGATCCCCTGGTCTTCCTGGGGTGCAAGCTCGCTCTTGGAGCTTACAAACAGGAAATAATTGCTCACCAGGATGATCGCGGCGAACACCCCCGCCACGGGCAGGTAGTCGAGCGAACCCCGCAACAGCTTCTCGTAAAATCCCTTGAACAGGTTGAACTGGCCGTCGATGAATTCTGAAAACCGGCTCCGTTTCCCCTGGTCGTAGGCCTTGAGGAATTTCGAACACATCATGGGGGACAGGGTCAGCGCGATGACTGCCGATATGGCCACTGTCCCGGCCAGGGTGTAGGCGAACTCGGTAAAGAGCGCACCGGTCAGCCCGCCCATGAAACCTATGGGTATGTACACGGCAATGAGCACCACCGAGATCGCGACAATGGGCCCGGCCAGCTCGCGTGCGCCCTGGATAGCAGCCTCCAGCGGGGGCATTCCGCCCTCCATGTGGCGGTGCGCGTTTTCCACCACGATGATGGCGTCGTCCACCACCAGGCCTATGGCGAGCACCAGCGACAGCAGGGTCAGCAGGTTGATGGTGTAGCCGAGGATGACCATGATGAAGAAAGCTCCCACAAGGGAAAGGGGCATGGCTATGACCGGGATGATCACCGACCGGACCGAGCCCAGTGACAGGAAGATCACAAGAGTCACGATAAGCAGTGCCTCGAAGATGGTGCGCACCACTTCGTCGATGGAGCTGTTCACATACTTGGTGGAATCATAGACTATGCGGCCTTCAAGGCCAGCTGGCAGTTCTTTGGATATGGACGGGAACAACTTGCGGACATCGCTCACCACTGAGAGCAGGTTCGCCGTGGGTGACACCTTGATGCCGATGAACACGGCGCTCTCGTTATCAAACCTGACCGAAGAGTCGTAGTTTTCCGCTCCCAGGGTGACGTTCGCTACGTCACTCAGCCTTACTATGGCGCCGTTTATCGACTTGACCACCAGGTTGCGGAACTCGTCAACGTTATGCAGTCCGGTTGATGCAGTTAGGTCCACCGTTACCATCTGCCCCTTCGTCCGGCCCACTGCCGAGATGAAGTCGTTGTCGGCCAGGGCGTTGCTCACGTCGGTGGCGCTCACGCCATAGGCCGACATCTTGTTCGGGTCAAGCCACGCCCGCATGGCAAACTGCTTTCCGCCCAGGACCTCCGCCGTCTGCACGCCGTCTATGGTCTGCAGCTTGGGTTGAACCACCCGGATGAGATAGTCGGTTATCTTGTTCGTGGGCAGCACCTTGCTGTTGAAGCCTATATACATCGCGTCAATGGTCTCGCCGATGGCAAGGCTGATCACCGGCTGCTGGGCTTCCCTGGGCAGCTGGTTTATGACGGCGTTAACCTTGGTATTGATCTCGGTCATGGCCTTGTTCGGGTCGTAGTTCAGCCTCAGGTTCGCGGTGATGGTGCTCTGGCTTAGCGTGCTGGTGGAGGTGAGATAATCTATGCCCTGGGCCTGGGCTATTGAGTTTTCCAGCGGTGTGGTTATAAAGCCCGACACAAGTTCCGGGTCTGCGCCGTAATAGGTGGTGGAGATGGTAACCACGGCGTTCTGCGTAACCGGATACTGGCGTATGGGCAGCAGCCCCAAGGATCTGAGCCCCAGCACCAGGATCAGCAGGCTCACCACGGTGGCAAGGACCGGGCGGCGGATGAAGATGTCGGTGAAGTGCATATGGCTCCCTTCCCTGATTACTCGTCCACCGGTTTGGGCGCAGCGTCGTTCAAGGGCTGTACCCGGTTGTTGATGATCACCGTGCTGCCGTTCTTGAGCTTGAGCTGTCCGCTCGTGACCACAAGGTCGCCTTCCCTGACGCCGGTCAGGACCGATACCTGGTCTCCTCTGGACAATCCGATGGTGATGAAGGTCTGTTTTGCAATCAGGACCGGTTTGCCTTTGGGCCCCTTACCCTTTTCCTCCACGAGATACACGGTCTCACCGTAGGGGTTAAAGGTCACGGCCGTCTTCGGCAGGGTGAGTAGTTTCTCTTCGTTGCCTGCCTGCACATCCGCCAGCGCATACATCCCGGGCAGCAATTCATGGGCAGGGTTCTTGACAGTGGCCTCAACCTGGAAATTGCGCGTCTGGGCGTCCACCTTGGGGTTGATGGCGGTTATCTTTCCGGAGAATGTCTTGTGCGGGTAGGTGTCGGTTGTGGCAATAACCGCCCGGCCGAGCGATATCCTGGACAGCTCCTGCTGGGGCAGATAAAAATCCACATAGATAGAATCCAGCGACTGCAGGGTGACGACCTTATCGCCCGCTTTCACAAACTGACCCGGGTTGACAAGGTTGATGCCCAGCTTGCCCGCAAAGGGTGCAGAGATGCTCTTCTTCGCCACAAGCGCCGCCTGCTGGGCAACCTGGGCCTGCTTTGCCTTGAGATCGGCAGTGTCGGCATCCAGAGCAGCCCGGCTTATCGCCTGGACCTCGAACTGCTTCCTGTCACGTTCGTAAACGCTCCGGGCCAGTTCTGCAGCAGCTTCGAACGCATGGAGCTGTGCAATGTCCGCATCCGCGTTGAGCTGCACCAGCAATTGACCTGCCTTGACTTCGTCTCCCGAGGTGAAATTGATGGTTCGCACCAACCCGTCGATCTCACTGGTCACATCCACGCCGCGTACGGCGCGCAGCGTCGCCACAGCCTTGACCTGGGGCTTCCAGACCTGGGATGCAGCCTTGACGGCCGTGACCGTAACGGGAGGCATCCCGCCTGCGGACATGTATTTCTTCATCATCATGCCCATGAACGCCTTGTAGCCGAATATGCCTCCGAACAGCACTACGAGTGCCGCCAGCATGATCACCATTCTCTTGGTCATCAGTTGTCTCTCCGTATCACCTGTCGAATATGGGAAAGGTGAAAGGGTTATTCATTCATCACCTTCGCCTTGGAATCTCCCTGTGCCTGCCTGTTCCACCACCCTCCCCCGAGGGCCTGGAATAGGGCGGCCGTGTCGGCATAGCGCGCGGCCTGCGCCTGGATCAGCCCGATCCTGGCCTGCTGGTAGGTGCGCTCCGCATTGAGAAGCGTGAGATAACTCACGGCCCCAAGGCTGAACTGCCTGCGCGTGATATCGAGGGCATCTCTAGCGGCAGTCTCCGCATCCGCCTGGGCCTTGAGCGCCTGTGCATCTGAATCGAGCGCCCGCAGCACATCGGCCACGTTCTGGAATGCCTGCAAAACCGTCTCGCGGTACTGTGCGGATGCGGCATCGTAAGCAGCAATGGCTGCGTGCCTCCGTGCTGTCAGCTCCCCGCCGTGGAACACGGGCTGCAGCAGCCCTGCTCCAATGTCCCAGATCCCCGTACCGCCGGAGAACAGATCACCTGTCTTCGTGGCCAACGAACCGGCGCTGCCCGAGATGGTGACCTGGGGGTACAGGTTTGCAGTGGCCACGCCGATCTGGGCACACGCCGCATGCAGAACCTCTTCGGAGGCCCTGATATCGGGCCGCTGCCGCACGAGTCCCGACGGCAGGCTCACCGGCAGCTCCTGCGGAAGTTTCAGCCCTTCGAGGTCGAAATCGGGGAGCTTTGCCTCGCTCGGAAGCCTGCCGGTGAGGACCGCAAGCTGATTGCCTGTCCGGCTGAGATCCCTTTCCAGGGGAGGAAGTATTGCTCGGGTCTGGGCAAGCTGTGCCTTCTGAGCAAGGACATCGGGGAGCGATACACCCCCGAGCCGGAATTGATCCTCAACAACTTTAAGCTGCTTCTCCTGCGCACCTATGATGTCCGTGTAGGAGCTTATCTGAGCACGCAGGGAAGCCTCTTTCACGGCTGTCGTGACGACATTGGATGTGAGGGTGAGATAAGCGGCCTCGAGCTGGAACCGCTGGTAATCGACCTGCGCTTGCAGTGCCTCCAGTTCGCGCCTGGTGCCCCCGAAAAGGTCGACCGCATAGGATACGTTCACCGATGCATTGTACACCGTGAACGGACTGATACTGGCGTTCGGCTGTCCGGCGGTTATCCCCGAGACCTTCTGCCTGGAGACCGAGGCCACAGCATCCACACTCGGGAAGAACGCCCCGTATCCGGCATTCAGGTTTTCCTGTGCCTGGCGGAGAGTCGCCTGTGCCGCTGCCAGTGTCGGGTTATCCTTCAGCGCCAGGCATATAAGCTGGTCGAGTTCCGCGCTCCGGTAGAGTGTCCACCACTGTTCCGATATGTCCTGCGCTGATACAAAGCGCTGTTCCTCGCCGCCTGGAACCGGTGCGGCCGCGGTCTTCGCAGGCATTGGGGCGGCCGTATACGATTTTGTTCCTGGGGCATCAGGCTTCCTGAAGTCGGGCCCGACAGCGCACCCGGACAGTGCTGTAACAGCGCACGTTGCAACTATTGCGATTTTCAACAACCAGGTATGTGTTGTGCCCTTATTTTCCAAAGTCTTTTCCTGACATCCAGGGTTGAATTTCCTTATTAACCACGTCATTCGGTTGAATTAAAAGACTGAGAAACCTTGGAAAATCGTAAAGATTTCTCTCTGCTTTCGAAATGACATGTCGTGTAATTCTGCAATGTTGTACTAGCATAGAGGAGTCCTCTCATAAAATAAACAATTATTTCCATTAATCAAGGGATATAAAGGGGCGCGCTT
>DATKLV010000370.1:0-3794 GCA_035542255.1 Desulfomonilia bacterium
TGGGCGTTGAGCATCAGATCGACTATGGCCTGGCCGACCGTAACACCCATGGACCCGCCTTTGAACGAGAAGTCCATAACCCCGAGTACACAGGGCTGTCCGAGGATCTGTGCCCTCCCGCACTTGAGAGCCTCGTCGGCGGTCGGGGAGAGCTCCTCCGAACGCACAGGAGCGGTCTCGATCTCCACGAATGAACCTTCATCGCAGGTCAGCGCAATCCGGTCCCTGGCGTTTATGCGGAAGTGATGATCGCAGTGCGGGCACACCCATTTATTTTCCAGCAGTTTGGAAGTTATGATGGTCTCGGAGCAGGCGGGACATTCGGACCACCTCCCGTCCTTCTTGGCGATATCTAAGACTTCGGTCAAATGGTTATTACCTCCCCCCCTCTTATATACTCATACCCTTTTGGAAGCTCGGATACAACCTCTTCCATATACTTGGGCTTGATATGGTATATAATTACCCGTGTTGAGGGGGAAAGGACACCGTTGAGACCTCTCTTTATCAGTTCGGGAGTAAGGTGCTGGGTGATGGCAGCGATATCACCCATGGAGTTTGGAAAGGATGCCTCGATGAAACATGCCTTCAGGTCGTCTCCAAGATCTCCGATGACATCGAAGAGCCCCTGATGAAATCCGGTATCCCCGGTGAAGAGCGCATATCTGCCTTCTTCACCTATCACATACCCCACAGAGCCCTCTATGTGGTTTTCTGTAAAGGCCTTGACCTGGATACCGTTGAGCACGAACCACCCATGGGGTATGCACTCAAGGCTCAAAAAAGACTTGTCGACGTCCAGTTCGGCCAGGTCAGGCCATATGAGTCCATTGAAGACGTGCACCTTCAAGGCCTCAATCGTGCGCTGACTCCCCATTATCCTTATTCCATGAGTATGACTGGCAAAGAGCGCATCGACCAGGAAGGGAAGTTCCTTGATGTGATCGATGTGCGGGTGCGTAATCAGAACACTCGCAATTTCCTTGAGCATGCTCTCGGGCAGCACAGACACAACGGACCCTGCATCAATCAGGATCCTGGAGTTGACCAGGATGCTGGTCGTATTGTACCCCTGCATTATCGATCCGCTGCAGCCGAGGATTTCGATTTTCATCTATCCCTGTACCCTTATCGTAAACACCGCTTGTTTTCTACCCCATTGTTCGAACTGATCTTTTTTCTCTTCGGTTTTTCCGAGACAAAACTGAAATCAAGCATAGAAGTGCCATTGTTCGGGATCCCGATGCCCTGATGCAACCTAAAGGGAGAGAGTTTCTCGCATTCATGCTCTTCAGCCCTCCCCCTTGTTGAACTTCTTGGCTACGGCACCGACCTGTTGTGAAAATGCTCTGTGGCAGACAAGGATGGAATCAGGCCCCTCCACTACCACGAGGTCGTTTACCCCGATGAGCACGATATGCTTGTCGGAAGACCAGATCACGTTGCGTTCGGCATCGATGAGCTCCCCGGAACCCCGTATGGTATTCCCCTTTTCATCGGTCGTGAAGAGGTTTCCCATGGCGTCCCAGCTGCCCACGTCGCTCCAGCCGAAGTCCACCGGAATCACTCCCACGCGGTTTGCCTTTTCCATGATGCCGTAGTCTATGGAGACTGACGGCGCAGCTTGGTAGAATCGCTCGACACAGTCGGGATCCGTATCAAAAGAAGACTTCAGCTTCATGAGCTCATCGTAAAGATCCGCCAAATGCCTGGAGAACATGTCGAGGATGTTGTCCACACGCCACAGAAACATTCCTGCATTCCACAGATAGCCGCTTTTCAGGTACTGCTCCGCCAGGATACGGGCCGGTTTTTCATGGAAGGACTTCACCCTTTTCAGGGTAAGACCTCCCTGGCTCAGGAGAATGACTTCGGGAGCTATATATCCGTAACCGGTCTCCGGTCGTTCAGGGACAACGCCCAGGGTAATGAGGATGTCCGGATGTGATTGCAGGGCCTTGGCACCGAAGAGGATGGCTTCCTTCAGTTTCGCAGGCTCCCTGATGATGTGGTCCGACGGGAACACTGCCATCAGGGCTTCCGGGTCCTTTCTGGAGATGACCACCGCCGCATATCCTATGCACGGGGCGGTATTGCGTCCCACCGGCTCGGCAAGGATGTTGTCTACGGGCATCTCCGGCAGCTCTTCAGCGACCTTCTGCGCCAGGTTTTTGGAGGTTACCACATAGATGTTCTCCGGCGGCGCCATGCCCACAGAGCGTTCAAAGGTCGCCCTGAGCAGGCTTCTGTTATTTTCGAAAGGGATAAGCTGCTTCGGCATTTCGGACGATGACACCGGCCACAACCGCTCACCTTTTCCCCCTGCCATGATCACGACCTGTAGAGCCATAGCCTACCTCCTGCCTTCACAATCGGAATGTCCATATTCAGACTGTTGAATTGGCTTGTTATACCCCAAAAAACACCCGGAGACGAGTGATCAAAAAAAGATGTAGACAACACGGGTTTTCCATACGTCGTAAAAGAGCAAGAAACAATTAAGGAGTGAACCTATGAAGAATGCATGGTCAAAAGGGACCTGGATCAAGCTCATAGTCATCGGCCTTGCCTTGTGTTTGCTCATAGTATTCGAAACGGTTCTGATGGCACATGGTGGATACATGCACCAGGGAAGATGGTGGCAGTCTCAGAAGCTGGCTCAGGAGCTCAACCTTACTGATCAAGAAAAACAATCTCTCGATGCCCTCTTCACCAGTAATAGAGACAAGCTCATCGACCTGAAGAGCGCCCTCATGAAAGACCGTTTCAAACTGGACGACCTGCTTCGAAAAGACCCGGTTGATGAGGCATCCGTGCTTGCCCAGAACAGGATTATTGAAGAAGACAGGCTGAAGGTTTCGGACGAACGAATCAAGTTCATGCTCGGCATGCGGAAGATCCTCGGCCCGGACCGCTACAGCAAGCTTACAGCCAGGTATCACGAGATGATGGCAGGAAAGAGGCACGGCAGGGCGGGTCAGGGTTTCTGCAACAACGATCAACCGAGATAACTTTCTCCCGAGAGAAAGGGCATGAACACGCTGGATGATCAGCAGTATACAAAAGTTTTCAATAAGCTATACCTCCTCAATATCTCCCTCGTGGGGAGCTGCAATGCTCCCCATTTTTTTTCAAGAGAAACAAGAGAAACCGAGGAGAACCCATTCTCGATTAGTCAGTTTCTAATTATAATATAAGATGTTAAGATTGAAGAACACGGAGAAATAAACCTCTTATGAAGAATCTTAAAATTAAAGACTGGACCCTGTTGGCCGGGGAGGCCGGGTTGTTCCTCATTGTCCTTATCACCATATGGCTTGATGAGTTTATGGACCTGCCCTATCTGCTGCTTGGAGCTCCGCCGACGCCCTATAGGCCTCAAGAGTACATCATTGAGAGCGTATCGATCCTCTTGGTCGGGCTTATTGTTATGTGCGCAACCCTGATCATCTTGCGGAGATACAGGCGTCTTGAGAAATTTCTGAGAGTCTGCGCATGGTGCAGAAAGGTCTGGGTGAACGACAAATGGGTGAGGTTTGAAGAGTATGTAATGAGCGAGCATTCCCTGAAATCTTCACACGGCATCTGCGATGAATGTCTCGCTGTTCAGGAAAAAAAAAGACAAGCTGATGAAAAAGGCAAGATATTGATTTATAAACATTACCATGCTGTCGACGTGATAAAACATAAATCAGGAGAGTGAAACACTTCACGCCCTGTTGACGATGGTCTCCCGAATACCTGTGGAACATTCCCCTGCTTGCATCCTGTGGGCATAAGGATATATAACGCGT
>DATKLV010000371.1:0-6629 GCA_035542255.1 Desulfomonilia bacterium
TTGGATGCATTCGCCAGGTAGGCCAACTGCCTGGCTGTCTTCCACCCTGAAAGCATTACACCTATGAAGAGCTTGATGAATGGCAGGCGCAGTGATCTTGCAATATCCTGTGCATTGATGAATGCAGCGGGCAGGTTCAAACCTCGCCGCCTGACACGCTCTGCCGTGTCGGTCTTGAGGACACGGCACCAGAGTCCGTCGATACGTTGCGAGTAAAGCGTATCCGTCACATCCATCGTTATGGAGAGGTCTTTGTAATTTCTATGGAGAGGACTTTCCCTGGTCGTCATCAGCCTGGTTCCCATGGCAACGCCGTCGGCACCCAAGGCGATTGCTGCAGCCAAGCCCCGCCCGTCGGCGATGCCTCCGGCCGCTACGACAGGGATTTTCAATACGTCCACGAGGCTTGGTATGAGACAGAATGTCGTTACGAATTCACCATGGGCTGCAGCCTCGTTTCCCGTGGCGATCACCGCATCGCAGCCGTAATCCTGTGCGCGCTTGGCGTGGCGGGCGTTTACCACCGTGGCCATTACCTTGCCACCGTACCTGTGGGCTTCCTCAACGATCCAGTCCCCCTTGCCCAGCGCGAAATTGATCACTGGGACCTGTTCTTCCAGGAGAACTTTCGCTGATTCCCTGGCTCCCGGGAACAACAGTGAAGCATTGGCCCCGAAGGGCTTGTTTGTTAGTGTGCGAATTTTTCTGATCGATTCCCTGGTTTTATCCTTGTCAAGGGGCCCTGTGGCTAGAATCCCCAGGCCTCCTGCATTTGAAACCGCAGCCACCATCTCGGGTACGCTTATCCAGCTCATTCCTGATAGCAGGATTGGGTATTGAATCCCCAGCATTTCAGTAATTCTTGTCTTCATCACACTCCTCCCGGTTGGTCAGATAAGAAATGATTTATGAGGGAATTATTAAAAACCCTCCATACGGGCAATGATCTCGCACATTACTTCATCCGCACCCGCTCCGATGGACATGATGCGGGAATCCCTGAAATAGCGCGAGATCAGTGTCTCATTCATGAAACCCATACCCCCGAACATCTGCAGGCATCCGCTTGCCACCTCGGAAATGAGCTGGCCGGCAAACAACTTTCCCATGGATATCTCTCGCGTAACATCAATATCTTTCATCTTCATGCGGACTATATGGTATGATAGCTGTTTCAGGCATTCGTTCCTCGTGAGCCAGCCTGCCAGACGATGCCTGAGTACCTGTTTCGTAACGAGGGGCTTGCCGAATACGACCCGCTGCCTCAGGTACTCAACCGTCATATCGATCATGTCCTTGACGCATACATAGGTCCCCGGCAGGATGGCGAATCTCTCATGCTGAAACTGCTTCATCTGGTAAATGAACCCTTCCCCCTCATAGCCGATCAGATTTTCAGAAGGCACCTTCACATTGTCAAAAAAGAGCTCTGCAGTATCGCTGCTTCGCAAACCCACCTTGTCGAGCTTCTTGCTCACGGAAAAACCGGGAAGGTTCGTCGGCACGACGAAGAGGCTGAACGAATGATGACCAGGATAATCCCCGGTCCGTGCCAGGAGTGTGAGAAAGTCGGCCTGGGTCCCGTTGGTAATGAACGTCTTGGAGCCGTTGATGAAATAGCTGTCCCCCTTCTTTATCGCCCGTGTCCTGATGGCAAAGACATCGGAGCCGGCGTCGGGCTCCGTCACGGCTATGGCCGACACCATGTCGCCAGCTATAGCCGCCTTCAGGTAGGTTTCCTTGAGATAATCGCTCCCATAAGCGGCAATCACCGGAGTAGCCATATTCGTCTGGACGGCAATAGCCGTTGAAACACCCATTCCATGGATATGACCAAGCTCTTCAAGGAGAACCGTTTCATACCAGTAGTCGAGTCCCTGCCCCCCGTATCGGGTTTCGTAGCGAACACCCAGGAATCCGAGATCTCCCATCTTTTTGAAGAGATCATGGAGAGGGACTGTCTTTTCCTCCCATTCATCGATATAGGGGTTGATCTCTTTATCGATGAATCTCCTCACCGATTCACGGAAAGCCTCGTGTGTTTCATCAAAGTACATCCGAACCTCCTCTTTAAGTGGGTGGGGCACCCGAACAGGTCCCTTCCTGTAGGAATCATGCGCCGCGGCATTAGTGAGGCAGGATCGCCTCCGGCATTTCCACCACCCGTGCCCTCAGGTACTCGCCCAGTGTCTTGGCCTGAGGATCCATGCGCAGCGATGCAGCGGCTCCTTCGCCCAGGATGCCCTTGATGGTGAAGTTTACGGCCAGCAGGTTGGGAAGTTCGTATCGGTCGATCTGGTAATCCTTCAGGTCGCTGAGCAGTTCCTTCAATTGTCCTACAGTGAGGAAACTTCTAAGGAAGGCATATGCCTCGGGAGTCTTGGCCCATACACCCAGGTTGGCATTACCCCCCTTGTCACCAGAGCGGGTGGCAAAAGTCCTACCAAGGGGCATGCGAACAGTCTTCCCTCCGGGAACAGCAGGTATATCAGCCTTTAATGGCCCGGGCGGGGTGAAACCTTCGACCGGCTGCACGCTCTGAACTATGAACTCCTGGTCATCGACCGCCACCTTCTGGCTGACGAGCTTGCTGGAAACAAGAGCAGGCCAGTATACGATGGCCGGAGTCCCCTTGGCCGGAGGTGCCGTGCCGGTAAAACCGGGGATGTTGGCCAGCGCCAGCTCCACGACTTTCGACGATATCTTGTCCACCTTCTTCTGGTCCGGGTCCAAGACAGTGATGCGCAGGTAGGCAAATGCCTCCTCGTTGGTGGCAGGATCCTCCTTGTCGGAGCGTACGAGCTGGATATTCAATACCTGGAACTGATCTTTCCCGCCGATGGCATCGAACAGGGCTTCCTCAAGGATGCGGGCCTTCTTCTCTATGTCCAGCCCGGTCAGGATCACGGTCATGGAATTGCGGTAGCCGCCCAGGGTATTGATGCAAACTTTGGTCGTATTTGTGGGGGGTTCGCCTTTCACTCCCGCCACCTTCACCCGGTCCGGACCGTCAAGGGATATGGCAATGGTGTCGAAACGGGCAACCGCATCCGGCGTCAGGTATCGCGGATCACCGATCTCGTAGAGGAGCTGGGCCTTGACCGTGTCAGTCGAGACAAGCCCGCCTGTTCCAGGGTGCTTGGTGATAATGAAGGAGCCGTCGTCCCTGATCTCGGCGATGGGGAAGCCGACCTTCCTGAAATCCGGCACCTCGTCGATGAACGAGAAATTGCCCCCTGTGGCCTGGGCTCCGCACTCGATGATATGCCCAGCAGTAATGGCCCCTGCAAGCCGGTCCCAGTCGTCCTGTTTCCAGCCGAACCACCATGCAGCCGGCCCCACGACCAGAGAGGCATCGGCAATACGGCCGCCCACCACGATATCCGCCCCCTCCTGAAGGGCCTTGACAATACCCCAGCACCCGAAATAGGCGTTTGCGGATATGGTCATTGCCTTCGAATCCTTCAGGGCAATCCCCTTGTCCATATGGAGGAAAGCCTCTCCCTGGGCCTGGAGATCGGCGAGCCGCGTCATGAGGTCGTCCCCTTCGATGTAGGCGATTCTTGGATGCAGACCCAGCTGATCCGCGATCTTCTTGAGCTCGGTGGCCAGACCCCTGGGATTCAGCCCGCCGGCATTGGCCACTACACGGATCTTCCTATCCATGCATTCACCCATGACCTGCTCCATCTGCTTCAGAAAGGTGGGCACATATCCACCGTTCGGATCCTTCATCTTGGTTCTGAAGAGTATGGCCATGGTGAGCTCGGCAAGGTAATCACCCGTGAGGAAATCGATGGGCCCGCCCTGCACCATCTCCTTTGCAGCACTCAGACGGTCGCCAAAGAAGCCGCTGCAATTGGCGATGATGACCCTGTTCTTATTCCTGCGTTCTTCTGCGCTCATGTCATCCTCCTTCATTTCCCCGTGAAAACCGGCGGCCGCTTTTCCATGAATGCAGTGATCCCCTCACGTGCGTCATTGGTGGAGGCTATTTCCACCAGCTTCATGGAGAGGAAATCCAGGGCCTCATCTAAAGGCATGTCTGCAGCCTTGTGAAAGGCTTCCTTGCCGATCTTCATACCGATGGGGCTCTTCTCCGCCAGACTCTTGAGAACGGCATCAACCGCATTGTCCAGCTCTCCTGCGGGCATAACCCTGGTGATCAGGCCCATGGAAAGCGCTTCAGCCGCCTTGATCCTCTCTGCCAGCAGGATCATCTCCATGGCCTTTTTCCTGGGGACATTCCGGAATATCAAGGCGCCTATCATCATAGGCCACAAGCCCACATTCACCTCGGGCGTACCAAACTGGGAATCGTCGCTGGCGATGACTATATCGCAGGCCAGCATGAATCCCAAGCCCCCTGCAAGGCAGTAGCCCTTCACCCGGGCAACCGTAGGCTTGGAGAAGGAGGCGATGCGTTTCAAGAGCCTAGCATAACGGGCAAACACCTTCTTTCCTTCCGTTGACAGGCCGTCTCCAAGCTGGGCACCCGTGCAGAAAGCCTTGTCTCCCGCACCGGTGACCAGCACTGCATGCACATCTCCGTCTTTCTCGGCCTTTTCGAGATATCCCAGGAAGAGGTCGATGGCTTCAGGGGTAATGGCATTCCTCTGCTGCTCGCGGTTGATCGTGATGCGGGCGATTTTATTTACTACCTGGTAGAGAAGGTGTTCATCAGGCATTGTCATGTCCTCCTTCAGAGCTTGAATCCGCTTCCTTTTCCCTCTCGATATCCACAAGAATCTGGCCTGGCATGACCTTGTCCCCCTCGGCGACATTGATCTGCACCACTTTGCCCTTGAACGGCGCCTGGAGGGTCGTCTCCATCTTCATGGCCGAGACGACCACTACACCCTGGCCTTTTTCCACATCATCACCTTCGGAAACCATGATCCGGACGACAACCGAGGGCATGGGCGGGGTCACCTCCTGGGGAAGTTCCTTGAGGCCGCGTTTACGGGTGCCCGCCCTGGCCAGGGCATCGGCATCCTGGACCAGGTAGGTGATGCCTCCGACATTGATAAGTTTACCCTCCCGATCCTCTGCAAGGTATGCTTTAACATTTATGCCGTCCACCTCCAGAAGGATCTGGTTCGGCGAGATAACGCGATAACCTGCAACAACATTCCTGCCGCCTATGTTTGCCGTTACGATGCCTTCACCCGTGAGACCGGCTTCGATCGGTATGTCCTGACCGGCGATTCGTAAGGTATAGTTCATATCATATCTCCATCATCTTTCACCCATGCAACTACGGCCTGAAATTACCCAGGGTCAGCCATGGCGAACAGGTTTCGTCATCACTCTTCACAACATTCGCTATTCTTGTGCGGTTTGCCATCTCATCCACCACATACGCCAGGGCTATCGGATCGGTCCCCCCGATGGATGGACACCAGTCAGTGAAATGTGTATCGATGAAATCCGTGTAGGTATCGCCCTTCATAAAGGTCTCTGATGACAGGATGTCGCAAAGGAACGGGATGGGTGTCAGGACACCGAGTATCACATACTCCTTCAATGCCCTGATCATCCGGCAGATGCATTCCTGCCTGTCAGCGGCATGGACTATGAGCTTTGAGAGTATGGGGTCGTATTCCACCGGCACGGTAAACCCCGAGTACACGCCACTGTCATTCCTGATGCCGGGGCCCCTCGGTTCCTTGACAAAATGGATCTTTCCGGACGACGGAAGAAATGCGCTCATAGGGTCTTCTGCATAGATGCGGCACTCTATGGCGTGTCCGCGGCCGGAAATATCGGTCTGGGTGAGTTTCAAAGGGCTTCCCGCTGCTATCTCGATCTGACACCTTACCAGATCGATGCCCGTGATCATCTCGGTTATGGGGTGCTCTACCTGGAGGCGGGTATTGACTTCAAGGAAATAGAAGCTGCCGTCCTGGTCGAGCAGGAACTCCACGGTCCCGGCATTTACGTAGCCAGCAGCCTTGGCTGCAGCAACGGCTGCCTTGCCCATTTTTTCCCTGAGCGTCGGAGTGAGCGCCGGCGAGGGTGTCTCCTCGATGATCTTTTGATGCCTTCTCTGGATGGAACATTCCCGCTCCAGCAGATGGATCACATTTCCGTAGGTATCGGCCAGGACCTGGAATTCCACGTGGCGCGGCCTATCGATATACTTCTCCAGGTAGATATCGCCGTTGCCGAATGCGCTTTTCGCCTCACTGGACGCAGACACGCAGGCATCAGAAAAATCACCCGGTGACCGGACGACCCGCATACCCTTGCCGCCACCGCCTGCAGCAGCCTTAATGAGCACCGGATATCCGATCTTGTCGGCCTCGAGGAAAAGGATATCGGGATCGGCCTCGGACTGCATCATGCCCGGGATGACCGGTACACCGCTTTTCATCATGGTCCGCCTCGCAACGGTCTTGTCGCCAAGATCCTGGATCGCCAGTGCAGGCGGGCCGATGAAGATAACTCCATCCTGTCCACACCTCTGAGCGAAAACAGGGTTCTCCGCTAAAAACCCATATCCCGGATGGATGGCTTCAGCCCCGGTCTGTCTGGCAGCTGTTATGATCTTGTCCATGTTGAGGTAGCTCTCGGAAGGCTCGGAAGGACCCAGGCAGACAGCCTGGTCAGCCTCCAGGACATGCAGC
>DATKLV010000372.1:0-3483 GCA_035542255.1 Desulfomonilia bacterium
CAAACACATTGAGGCTTACACTCACCGTGCCGATCTTCTTGTTGCCCCTTGAGACCTGGATGAAGATCTGGCGGATCCGCTTGATGAGGTCCACGGTCTCATCGAGATGGTCAAGGGTCTCGCCGGGAAGGCCCACCATGAAGTAGAGCTTGATGTCCCGTATGCCCGAAGCCACCAGGGCCCGCACATCATCCAGGATGACGCTATTGCTTATGCGCTTTCCCAGGGCATACCTCAGCTCCTCCGAACCTGTCTCGGGCGCCAGGGTCACGCCCTTGACCTCCGATTCGGCCAGGGCCTGCATCAGTTCTGCGCCGATCATGCCGGGCCTCAGCGAGGGCGGGGCTACCTTCAGACCCCTCCTGCGTATCTCCTGGAATATGGCCGGTGCCTCGGGGTGGTTGTTGAGCGAGGTGCTCACCAGGCCAACCTTGCCCCTGTGCCTTGCCGCCTCATCGAAAACGGCATGGAGTTTCTCCAGGGGCACCCCCCGGTAGGGTGAATAGATCTCGCGGGCGCTGCAGAACATACAGGTGAAAGGGCAGCCTCTCGCTATCTCCACCAGGTACATGTCTCCGAACGCCGTATCTTTTGTGATTACACTGGTGCATGCAGGCTCTTCCAGAGGGTCTTTCAGCGACAGCCGCGGCGACGGGCCTTCAAAGCCGGTAATCCTCTCTCCCTCCATGGCCGGTCGTGTCCGATCAGGGATATACACCCCCGGCTCCAGGCTCATGCGATCGAGGAACTCTGCGTATCCGGCACTCGCTGCATAGGCGTCGTGAAGACGGTCCGGCAGGGTCTCGCCATCGCCGACAAAGCAGATGTCGCATGCATCGGCCATGGGTTCGGGGTTCGAGGTAACGGCCGCCCCGCCTGCCATCACGATGGGCTTGCCCCTTCGATCACGGGCGAGCACGGGGATATTGTTCGCCTTCAGGACCTTTACGGCCTCGATATAGTCGAGCTCGTACGAGATGGAAAATGCGATGACAGGGAAGTCATTAAGCGGCCGGTCCGATTCCACGGAGCGGGGGCTGTCCGTGAAGAACCGTTCGCAGAGGACGGCCGGGTTCCTGTTCAGAAGGCTGTACATGTGCTGCAGCCCCAGGTTCGACATGCCGACCCAGTACGTGTTCGGATAGACCAGGGCGACATTCAGTTTGCCGCCCGGGTCTTTGCGTATAGTTCCTATCTCATTCCACATCGATTCCCAGGCTTTTTATCTTCCTGTGCAGATTGCTCCGCTCCACGCCGATCAGGTCGGCGGTCTTGGATATGTTGTTCCCGCACTGCAGGAGCTTGCGCTCGATGAAGATCTTCTCGAATTCCGCCCGGGCGTCTTTGAGCTCCTGCATGTCGAATATCTTGTCCATCTCGGTAGTGGTCCTGGTGCCCAGCGGGATGATATCGTCCGCCGTTATGGTGTTCCCGGGCGTCATGATGATGAGACGCTCGATGATATTTTTCAGCTCACGCACATTGCCCGGCCAGTCGTGCTGCATGAGTTTCTTGATCGCGCCTTCGGTCATGGTCTTCTTGCCGCCCTTCAAGGGTGAAAACAGCTTGAGAAAATAGTCCACCAGTTCCGGGATATCATCCCTCCGGTCTATGAGACGCGGCACGTAGATGGGTATGACATTGAGCCGGTAGTAGAGGTCCTGGCGGAAGCGTCCCTCGGTGATCTCCTGTTCCAGGTTCTTATTGGTGGCCGTGAGCACTCGCACATCAACCTGGATGGTCTGGGCACCGCCGACCCGTTCGAAGCGCTGCTCCTGGAGGATGCGCAGGATCTTGGCCTGGGTGGGCAGGCTCATATCACCGATCTCGTCCAGGAAAAGGGTGCCGTTGTGCGCAAGGTCGAACTTGCCGCGCTTGCGCTCCGCGGCACCGGTGAAGGCGCCCTTCTCGTGGCCGAAGAGCTCGCTCTCGATGAGCTCTTGGGGGATGGCCGCGCAGTTCACCTCGACGAAGGGGTAGCCGGCCCTCCTGCTGTTCTTGTGGATCCTTCGGGCCACCAGTTCCTTGCCCGTGCCGTTCTCGCCGAGGATGAGCACCCATGCATCCGTCGGGGACACGCGGTCTATCTGATCCTTAAGCTTCTGGATGACCTGGGCGCTTCCGATGATCTCGTCATCCTTTTCGTTCTTCTTCTTTAAGAGGGCGTTTTCCTCTTCCAGGGCCCTCAGGTGGATGGTGTTGTTGATGGTGATGATGATCTTGTTGAGGTCCAGAGGCTTTTCAATGAAATCGAGCGCACCGAGGCGTGTGGCCCGGATGGCCGTTTCGATGGACCCATGGCCTGTCATGATGATGACCGGCATGGTGTAACCGCCGGCCTTAATCTCTTCCAGGATCTGCAGCCCGTCTTTGCCGGGCATCCAGACATCGAGCAGGGTGAGGTCGACATCCTGTTTCTCGATGACCTTGAGGGCTTCATCGCCGGATGAGGCTAGCAGCGTGTTGTATCCTTCATCTTCAAGGCCGCCCTTGAGAGAGAGACGTATGTTTTCTTCATCATCCACTATGAGTATGGTGTGTTTCATGATTACTCCTTAACAGGAAGCTCTATGCTGAAGATAGTGCCTTTCGGCTCGTTGTCCTTTACACGGATGAATCCATTGTGGTCCGAGATGATCCGGTTCACGATCACCAGGCCCAGTCCGGTACCGCCCCTCTTGGTGGAGAAGTACGGTTCGAACATCCGCTCCTTGACAATCGGGGGTATGCCGGGTCCGGTATCTATGATGTCCAGTTTAGCTATATGGACATCCGCATCATAGCTGGTCCTGATGGTTATCTTCTTGGCAGGGCTGTCGCTCTCCAATATGGCTGTCGTCGAATTCTCCAGAAGATTGGTCAGCGCCCTGTTCATCTGCGATCCGTCGATATCGACCTTGGGCATGCTATCATCGAGATCGAGCGTATACTCCAATGCCTGGTGGGCCTGACGGTAGAGCACCACGGCGTCGGTCACCACCTTGTTGAGATCATCGGGCACAGGCATTGATGTGGGCATCTTGGCAAAGGCGGAAAACTCGTTCACCAGACGCTTCATCATATCCACCTCGTTGATGATGACGCGGGTGCACTCATCGAATACCGCTGCGTCATCGCCAAGCTTGTCCAGGTATCTGCGCCTGAGCCTCTGGGCGGAGAGCTGGATGGGCGTGAGCGGATTCTTCACCTCATGGGCGATCCTGCGTGCCACTTCCCTCCATGCGGCCATGCGCTGCATGCGCTGGAGCTGGGTGAGGTCGTCAAACACGAGCACCATGCCGATCCGCTCGAAATTATCACCGTAGAGCACGGATGCCTGCCCCATGAGGGTCAGCAATTTCCCGTCAATGGACAGGGACAGCTGCTTCTGGACCGAAGACGACCGGGAGTTCCTGAGTCCTGTGACCAGCTCGATGAAGATGGGCAGGTATTCTCCTGCCAGGACTTCCGAAACGTCTTTGCTCATGGCCTTTTCGGAAGAGA
>DATKLV010000373.1:0-14127 GCA_035542255.1 Desulfomonilia bacterium
GAGATTGCTTCGGTCGTTACACTCCCTCGCAATGACTGCTATCTACATTGCCTTCGGCTTCTTGCAATGACCGCTAACGCCTCGTCATTGCGAGCGCAGCGAAGCAACTCCGGTATTCCGGATTGGGATGCGCCGTTCAAGGGAATGATTACGAATCGGCCAGGATGATCCCCACCGGACAGTGGTCCGATCCCATGATGTCTTTAAGGATGAAGGCCTCTTTCAGCCTGGGCTTGAGCGCCTTTGATATGCAGAAGTAGTCGATGCGCCAGCCAACATTCTTGGCCCTTGCGTTGAACCGGTATGTCCACCACGAATAGTTGCCGGGCTCCTGGTTGAACATGCGGAAGGTGTCGATGAAACCGTTCTCAAGGTACTTGTCAAAGTCTTGCCTCTCTTCGATGGTAAACCCGGGGTTGTGTTCATTGGACCTGGGGTTCTTGAGATCGATCTCCTTGTGGGCCACATTGAGATCACCGCAGAATATCACGGGTTTTTTCCGTTCAAGCCCCTTGACGTACAACAAGAAGTCCGCATCCCACTTCAGGCGATAATCCAGGCGGACAAGCCCATGCTGCGCATTGGGCGTGTAGATGTTCACCAGATAAAAATCCCTGTATTCCAGGGTTATCACACGGCCTTCGGAGTCGTGTTCTTCTAAGCCGAGCCCGTAGGTCACCGCTTCAGGCACGGTCCTGGTGAACACGGCAGTACCCGAGTACCCCCTCTTCCTGGCGGCGCTGAAGTACTGCTGATAGCCTTCAAGCGGGACGTTGATCTCATGCTGGGATACCCGTGTCTCCTGGAGGCAGACTATGTCGGGGTTTACGGCCCGTATGCTTTCCAGGAAGTTGTTCTTGAGGATCGCCCTCAATCCATTCACATTCCACGAGATCATTTTCATATGCACACCTCTGAAGATGTTATCATCATTTAAGTATAACAGAGTTCCAGGCCTGGTAAAGGGTTGACCTTGATTACCGCCGGATTGATCGAAATTTACTTTGACAGCGCCGTAATCTTTTGGTTACGTTTTTTTTATCATGCCTACAAAAAAGCGGATAGGGGTATCAGGGCACGAGCTCGAGAGGGTCTTTACCGAGATAACGGATTATCGCGAGATGCTCTCTTTTTTCGAGGAGATATTCACGCCGAAAGAGCTTCGTGACCTCAACCTTAGATGGCAGCTCCTCAAAGAACTCTATGAGGGCCTTACACAAAGGAGCATCGCAGCACGATACCGGATCAGCCTCTGCAAAATCACCAGAGGTTCCAAAGTCCTCAAGAAAAAGCGCTCCACCACCAAGAAGATTCTCGACTCGTGTTATTCAGGATATCGCAAGGCAGGAATTAAAGATTGATACAGAGGAGATCTCTGCACGGGTCACATTTCGTCATGGATCGAGGGATATGAAAAGCCTCGGGCACATTTCAAGCGAGGGTCTATGGGAATAATCCCTTTGAAATGTAATCCCAAGGCTCATGGTATATGATAACTCCGTAACGGGTTAAGTCAAGGGTCGAACAGCATCATTCGTCTCCTCTCATAAAAGATAATTGCAAATAATAACAATTGGTTATAAGATATTATCTTATTGTATGAAATCACTGGGAATTATTATTGAGCCGCATAAGAGATAGCAAATACATGTGAAGTATTGATCGTGAGTAATCCCTGATATATGGTGCCGGATATTGTAATGTTTTAATATTTTTTTCCCGATAATAAAGGAAATTACTTTGTATGGGTGATATAGGAGGCAGATATGAGTCAGTTTGCACTGCCCAATTCCATGGGGATGTCAGGACAGTGTGCAGTAAGTTCCTTGCTCCGGACAACCTAATGTCTAGAGACATCCTGTACGGGGACATGCTGTAGAATGAGCTGGGATAGAGGGTTTGCAGTCACGAGCCGGCTGATTGCAATCGAGGTCTTGACCCGGGGGTATGCGATTGGGTTATAAGCTTAACAAACTTGATCTTGTGCAGAAGATCGCTGAGCGGAAAGAGGGATCCTGCAATGACCCCGTCATGTTCAGCGAGATATACAATAGTGTCAATGAATTCATCTTCGAACATGATCTTGATGGATTCTTCCTGGGCATTTGCCCTCGTTATGTAGGTTTCCTCGGCTACAGCAGGGAAGAGATGCTCGGCATGAACGTCAAAACATTTCTGAGAGAAAAGGATCAGGGCCAGTTTTCCAAATACATCGAAAGGGTAGTCGAAAGCGGCCGAGATGAGGGCCTCATCCAGTTCTACACGAAGTCCGGCAGGAAGAGGATTGTTGAACACAAGACCTATGTGGCCACCTATGCCGACGGCACAAAAACAATCCAGGGCCTTGCACGGGATGTCACGGATGTTCTGGAGACCGAGCAGGCTCTTATCGAAAGCGAGATAAGATTCCGATCCATACTCGATTCCATCGAGGACGGCTATTTTGAGGTGGATCTTAAAGGCAGTTTCACCTTCTTCAATGACATAATCCCCAGTAATCTCGGGTATTCGTACGAAGAATGCGTCGGCCTCAATTATACGAAATATGTCGATACCTCGAATGCAAGACTACTGTATGAAACCTTCCACAATATCATCATCACCGGCACCCCTACAAAAGCCTTTGACTGGGAGCTCTTCAGAAAAGACGGGACGAAGATGTATGTCGAGGCATCGATTTCCCTTCAGAGAGACAGGAACGGCAATGCCACGGGTTTCTGCGGTATCGTCAGGGACATTTCTGATAGAAAGAGGACGGAGCAGGAGCTTGCATACCTGGCTTATCATGATGCCCTGACCGGCCTGCATAACCGGAAGGCCTTTCTTGAGAAGATTGAAGAAGTGCTCAAGGATGCCAAAAGGTATGAGAATTACCGGCCCATTTTGTTCATAGACCTGGATCACTTCAAGAAGGTCAACGATGACTACGGTCACGAGATCGGTGACAAGCTGCTCATGCAGGTTGCGGTTCGCCTGAATACAATACTGCGCGACACCGATTACATCAGCCGGCTGGGAGGGGACGAATTTACCGTCATCCTCGGCGGTCATGTGAAGCCGAATGTTGAAAGGGTCGCCGGCCGCCTACTGAAGTGCCTGTCAAAACCTTATATCATACAGGGTATCAAGATCGATTTTGTGACACCGAGTATCGGATCGAGCACCTATCCTGATGACGGTCATGATGCCGAGACCCTTCTGAAGCATGCCGACAGCGCCATGTACAAGGCAAAGGAGACACGGAACAACTTCGTCGCCTACGGCAAAGAATGTTCAACCGAGAATCCGACCCGGATAAAGAAAACCCGTTAGACGCCATCCGCACAGTCACCTCGAGTATCCCATTGAGAGATGTTGCGCCCTATTGGAGCGCAAGCAGGATTTGACGCTGTTGAACCCTTGAAATTTGACCTTTTTTAGGCTATGGTGCGCGCCATGCGTCAACTCCGAGCACATGTATGATAACGGACAGGCGAGCACCGCGTGAGACTAGATCCCTGCATGAAGCATAAGCTGGTACGAAAGACGGTTCGGGAGTTTTCCGAGGCGGAACTCGGCCCCATTGCGCATGATATGGACAGGGACGCACGATTTCCCTGGGAGGTCGTCGAGAAGATGCGGCCCTTGAACTTCTTCGGCCTCCAGGTACCGAAGAAATACGGAGGAGCCGAGCTTGACAGTATCAGTTATGCCATAGCCATCGAGGAGATCTCCCGTGTCAGCGGTGCCATGGGGTTGTGCCTGACTGTCCATAACAGCGTGGGGATCTATCCTATCCTCAATTTCGGTACCGAGGAACAGAAAGAGCTCTTTGTGCCGCGGCTTGCAACCGGCCGGAGCATCGGCGCCTTCTGTCTGACCGAGGCGAATGCAGGGTCCGATGCCTCGGGCGTTGAAACCCATGCAGTGGAATCGAATGACGGCTATATCATAAACGGCACCAAGATCTTCGTGACAAACGGCGGTGTGTGCTCGTTGCCGCTGATCTTTGCCGTGACGAATGCGGCCGACCCGTCACGGAGCGCCTGCGTGTTCATCATGGAGAATAACATGCCCGGCTATTCCGTGGGTGAGATCGAAGACCTCTGCGGCATGAGGGCGAACCCGGTATCATCCCTCTTTTTCGAAGACTGCCGCGTTCCCCGGGAGAACCTGCTGGGCAGTGTTGGAGACGGCATCAAGATAGCACTGGCGACCCTCGATACGGGTCGAATCGGGATCGCGGCCCAGGCGGTAGGCATCGCCCAGGCGGCCTTCGAGGCCTCGGTGAAATATTCCAAGGAGCGCCAGCAGTTCAGAAAGCCCATCTCGACGTTCCAGTCGATACAGAACATGCTCGCGGACATGGCCACGGACATCGATGCGGCAAGACTCCTCGTCTATCGGGTATGCGCCTTCAAGGACGCCTGCAAGCCTTTCGGCAAGGAGGCGGCCATGGCCAAGCTTTTCAGCAGCACGGTCAGTACCTCTGTCACCAATAAGGCCGTTCAGATCCATGGCGGCTACGGGTATAGTAAAGAATACGACGTCGAACGGTATTTCAGGGACGCTAAGGTCACGGAGATCTATGAAGGAACAAGTGAGATCCAGCGTCTGGTAATCTCCCGCTCGGTACTGAACGAACTGATGTGAGGGCAAGAAAAAAGAGATGGTGAAGATGATCGTATGCATCAAGCAGGTCCCCATGGCAAGCGAGCTGCCTTGGGATGCCAAGACCTGCACCCTGAGGAGAGACCTGGCGGAAGGCATGATGAACCCCGCCTGCAAGCATGCGCTTGAGGCCGCATTGACCATCAGGCAGCAGCACGGCGGGCATATTACCGCCATCACCATGGGTCCGCCCATGGCCGAGGAAATCCTCAGGGAGGCTATCGCCATGGGAGCCGACCGGTGTCTCATGCTCACCGATAAGGCTATGGCGGGTGCTGATACCCACATAACCTCCTATACGCTCGCCCGGGCGATAGAGATTTTCTGTCCCGATTTCGACCTTGTCCTCTGCGGTTGCCACACTACGGACAGCGAGACCGCCCAGGTGGGGCCGCAATTGGCCGAGGAGCTTGATATTGCAGGGATATCCTATGTTGACGATCTGGAATTGCATGAACGGGCCGTACACGTAAAACGATTCTCGGACAACTTCCTTGAAACCCTTGAAACCGACCTGCCTTGTCTGGTGACCGTAAACACCCAGCATTTCAAGCCGCGCTACATCCCACTCTCCGGACTGCAGGACGCCTTCGAAGATCTCAACATCCTGGCGGTGAGCGCTTCCGACCTGGGGATCGATCCGGTCCATATCGGCATCGAGGGGTCTCCGACCAAGATCATCGACGTCTATTCACCCAGGGCGGAAAAGCGGAACATCGTGCTCAAAGGCGCACCCAAGAAGATTGTCGAGGAGCTCTTCGAGCGTTTCGAATCGATGCTGGGCGGTGTCATCAAGAAAGATCTGAAGAGGGAAGGTTAGGCCACACCATGTCTGAACAGGTGCCAGAGATCTGGGTATTCGGTGATTATCGCAACTATTTCCAGAACCGTGTCACTCTCCAGCTCCTTTCCCGTGCCACCGACCTCGCCGGGCGACTGAACGCCTCTGTGTGCGCAACCGTGTTCGGCCATGGGGTCGACGAATGGGTCGGGGAATACATCGCCCACGGCGCCAAGAGGGTTTATGTGGTGGAAGACGAGTCCCTCGGGGAATATTCAACCGACCTGTATGTCACCCTCATGGAGCGGCTTGCCAGGGAATATAAGCCAGAGATAATCCTTGTGGGTGCTACGACCTTCGGCCGGGAGTTCGCACCCAGGGTTGCAAAGAGGCTGGGCACGGGGCTTACCGCCGATTGCGTGGGGCTCGACATCAATGATGACGGACAGCTTGTGCAGACCGCGCCGGCCTTCGGCGGTAATCTGCTCACCAGGATCATCACCCCTGAAAAACGACCCCAGATGGCCACGGTGAGGCCAGGCATCTTCCAGGAGATACCCCATAATTACCAGGCCCAAGGCGAGATCGTAAGGCTCCCGCTGCCTGAAGGCCTCCCCAGGGACAGGGTCCGCCTCATCAGCTCGGAGCGCAGGCCACCCGCCATCCAGAAGCTTGAGGATGCCGCTGTGGTGGTGTGCGGCGGCAGAGGCATGTCCGGCAAGAGCAAATTCAAGAACCTCTACGAGCTGGCCCGGCTCCTGGGAGGGGAGGTGGGGGCCACGAGGCCCGTGGTATACTCCAAGTGGGCGGAAGAGGATGCGCTCGTGGGCCAGGCCGACAAGCATATCAGGCCCAAGGTGCTCTTCTCCTTCGGTATCAGTGGAGCCATACAGCATACTGCAGGCATCATCGATGCCGGTTTCATTATAGCCATCAACAAGAACCCCCTTGCAGCCATGATGAAGATGGCCGATGTAGCCATTGTCGCTGACGCAAACCAGGTCTGCCTTGCCCTCATTAAAGAGCTCAAGAAGAGGCTGAGGGGATGATTCTATTTCTCAATCAGGCGCCATCTTTGTAGGCTTTGTCGGGTTGCTCCTCGGAGTACACAAAAAGTACACCTGCGTCGCACCCTCCTTGCCTCCTCGATATCATCCTGATTGAGAAATGGAATAATGCTTATCCGAAGAGCTTCGCTGCGATTTTTGCAACATGTCTGCCCTGATAACTTGCACCGGTGAGTTCATTGGTGCTCGGCATCCTGCTGCCGTCGCCGCCTGCGATGGTGGAAGCCCCGTAGGGCGAGCACCCGGTAATCTCGGTCACCCCCATCTGTCCCTTAAATGCATAGGGAAGCCCCACAATGATCATGCCGAGGTGGAGCAGGGTGGTGTGGAAGCTCAGGATTGTCGACTCCTGTCCGCCATGCTGGGTGGCTGAGCTTGAGAACACACTCCCCACCTTGCCCACCAGGGCATCCTTTGCCCAGAGCCGGCCGGTGGCGTCGAGGAACACCCGCATCTGGCCGCACATATTCCCGTAACGGGTGGGCGCTCCGAAGATGATGGCATCATACAATGCAAGATCATCCACCGTGCATAGAGGGATCTGGGACATCGTCTTCTGCGCCTCCAGCGCCCCCATCTGGCCGAGGGTCTCCTGGGAGAGCGTCTCCGGGATACGTTTGAGATCGACCTGTGCCCCTTTTACCTCCCTGGCGCCTTCGACCACTGCCTGTGCCATGCGATAGATGTGTCCGTACATGGAATAAAAGACCACAAGAACCTTCATGGGTAACCCCCTTATGTGATTAGTCAGCCGGCTGATTTCCGGCCCCGACCTCTGTCCAGTTCTCACGGGTTGAGTCAAACCACGATGTTATATTAAGCATGTGCATCATTCAGGCAAGTAGTCGGACCGGACAGGATACATGAGCAAATGGGTCTTGTCTCTCCCCTGGGCCGGTCATTGCGAGCGAAGCGAAGCAATCCCGGCATCTCGGCTTGGAGGAGTATTTCTGGATTGCTTCGGTCGTTACCCTCCCGCGCAATGATTTTTTGCGCAAGAAATGTAGGTCGGGTTGAGCCTGTGAAACCCAACAAATGATTTTTGTCTATGTTGGGTTTCGTGCCTCAACCCAACCTACGGATCTACTGTAATGACATGTCACCCTGAGCGAAGCGAAGGGTCTCAAGAGAGATTCTTCGCCGCCCCTTCTATATGCTCAGGGCTTCGGCCCAGAATGACATACTAAAGAAATATAGCTCTACCCCGGTCTTTCGAGATTGCTTCGGTCGTTACACTACCTAAGACTTATGCGAATCGGGTCTTGTCCGATTTCATCTTGATGACTATGTAAAGGTATGAAGAAAAAGATATTCATCCTGATCGTTGTTCTCGGTGCGATAGCTTTGTTCCATGTCCTTGGCCTTTCCCGTTTCCTGACCCTGACGGCTCTGAAAGAGAACAGAGAGACCTTGATGACGGCCTACCATGCACGCAAATCCGCATTCATCATGGGCTTCATCCTGATCTACACCGCTCAGACCGCCCTGTCACTCCCCGGGGCCGCGATCCTCACCCTTGCCGGGGGCGCGCTCTTCGGAGCAGTCATGGGGACCGTCTGGGTGAATATCGGGGCCACGACAGGCGCATTGCTGGCCTTTCTCCTCGCACGATCCCTGTTCAGGGACTGGGCGGTAACCCGGTTCGGACCGAAGATGGAAGCACTTGACAGGGGCTTGAAGGCAAACGGGCTTTCCTACCTGCTTTTCCTGAGGCTTGTGCCGCTCTTCCCCTTTTTCCTCGTGAACCTTGCCTGCGGCGTGACCGGGCTGAATACGCTGACCTACGTCGTTGGAACCATGCTCGGGATACTGCCGGGGAGCTTTGTCTATGCAAACGCAGGGGCAAGCCTCGCCTCGGTTGAGAACATCAGACAGGTGGCCGGTCCCCGGGTTCTCTTTTCTCTTGTGCTTCTGGGCATCTTCGCCCTGATACCCGCACTCTATAAAATCATAGCGGGCAAGAGAGTCGACAATTGATCCTCCGGGAGGACATCAAGGCTCTCTTCACTCTGGAATTAGCATCGAATCTATGCTACACAGGAAAACCTTGCCAACCGTGGCATGCATGTGCTTTTAAGCCATGACTGCTATACGATAACAGGAGAAAGGAGTAGCAATGGCGTCCAAGTTGAAAGTGGCTAGGGAATCTCAGAAGGCGCACTGGGAGCTCAAACTGAAACAGCGCCTCGATGTCCTGCAGGGCAAGGGCATCGGTGCGGCGGAGATCGATAAGGATACGGTGGTCCGCAAGATCAAGGCAAAGCTGAAGGATACCGCATTGAGGATCAGGGCGATCATCGCCAAAGATGAAAAGATCAAGGAGATGCTGAGGATCAGGGAAGAGAAGAAAGCGGCCCCGGTGGTGAAGGAAAAGGCAAAGAAGGAACAGGCAGAAGCCGCTGCCCCGAAGAAGGAAAAGAAGCCCAAGGCCGAAAAGGCTGCCAAAGAGCCTAAAGCAGAGAAGGCACCCAAGGAGTTGAAGGCCGAGAAAGGGCCGGTAGAGGCTAAGGCCGAGAAGGAGCCTAAGGCAGAGAAGGAACCCAAGGCAGAAAAGGAACCCAAGGCGGAGAAGAAGCCAAAGTCAAAGGAGCCCAAAGCAAAGGAACCAAAGGCAGAAGCCGAGGCCCCAAAGACGGAGACCCCGCCTTCCGGCAGCGAGTCGTAATTCCTCCATTCTCAATGCCCGGCCCGTCCTGCACAGCCTCGATATGCAGGGCGGGCCGCTTCTTAGTAGATTCCCGTACACAAAGGTATCTGTCCATCAGCCGCAGGCATCACCCCGACATTTTTCCTTCCTGAAGGTAATTTTGAAAAGATGCCTTGTATTGACAGATCTCCTGCATATGAATATGATTTGTGGTAATTAATGGTAATTATTTTCCAGGATACTTATGAAAGACGATTATAAAGAGCTACTTACCGTACGGGAGGCATCGAAGCTTCTCAAGATCAATGAGAAAAAGCTCTATGCCCTGGTCAAGGAAGGCAGGCTGCCGGGTACCAAGGTGACAGGCAAGTGGCTCTTCCCGAAGGCCGAACTGGAGCAGTTCGTGAAGGGGAAGGCCCGTGATGCGGTCAGGAAGTCATTCTGGGAATCACTCATCGAGAAGAAAGTGCTCCTTGTCTGCGGCTCTGATGATTCGCTCATCCAGGCAGCCCAGGGGCATTTCCACAAGATGTTCCCTGAGTACCTGTTGTTCTCTTCTATCGTTGGGAGCAGGGAGGGGATCAGGCTGTTGAGCGAAGGGTTCTGCACCATTGCCGTGAGCCATCTCTACGATCATGCATCGGGTGATTTCAATTTCCCATGCATGCGCGAGTTTTTCCCCGACCCGGATGACCTGGTGGTGATCAATCTTTTCTACCGGACACTCGGATTCGTGTCGCGGGATGTGGCTGTCCAGTCCATGAAAGAGTGTGTGGATAACGCTCTCCGGTTTATCAACCGGCAGGAAGGTTCCGGCGTCAGGGCGCTTGTGGATCACCTCCTTATCGAGGAAGGGGTCGAACCGTCGCAGGTCATGGGCTTTGAAACCAAGGTGTTCACCCATTTTGACGTGGTACGCTCCGTCGCCACCGGTTCATCGGATATGGGCATTGCGACCGAAGCCGTATCCTTAAGCCCGCGGCTCGTCTTTTTCCCCATCTTTGAAGAACGGTTCGATATGATCGTGAAGAAGAGCGTATTCTTTGATCGCCATGTCCAGGCATTCGTCGAGTTCATCAGATCCGATACATTCAGGGAGCTGCTTAAGACAATGAAAGGGTACAGCGACCGCGACACGGGCAAGGTCGTCTATCCGAAGTAAAGAAATCGAGGAGGAGGATTCATGAGACACGTCTTAACAGCAGTTTTATGCAGTATGCTTATCATTATGCCGGCATACCTCAGCGCGCAGAGCGGAGGGTTTGTCCTTCTGGCCAGCACCATAGGCCCCATTGACGCCGGCATTGTAGATGCGCTTGAATCCCGGTTCGAGAAGGAAACGGGCATCAGGGTGCGGCATGTGGGTGCGGGCACAGGAGAGGCATTGAAGATCGCCAGGATGTGCAGTGTCGATCTTGCCCTTGTGCACGCCAAGGCTCTGGAGGAAAAATTCGTGCAGGAGGGCTACGGCACCGAGCGCATCCCGCTCATGTACAACGACTTTGTCATCGTCGGGCCGGATGCCGACCCGGCAGGGATCAGGGGAATGAAGTCGGCCACCGGTGCTCTCAAGACAATCGCAGACAAGGGTGCGCTGTTCATCAGCCGGGGCGACAAGTCCGGGACCCACGTGGCGGAGCTCGATCTGTGGGCAAAGGCCGGCCTTACTCCTCAAGGGCCGTGGTACACGGTCTATGAAAAGGGATCGGAAGGCAACGTGCCCACACTGCTCTTCACCGACCAGAAGGGTGCCTATACCGTAATCGACCGGGCGACGTATCTCACGGTCAAGGGTAAGATCAGGCTCGTGGTGCTCGTTGAAGGAGATGAAGCGCTCATCAACCATATCTCGCTTATCCCGGTCAATCCCAAGAAGTGTCCGCGCGTCTACAGCAAGGATGCCATGCTTTTTGTGAACTGGCTGGTGGACGCCGACAAAGGCCAGAAGATCATCGAGGCCTTCGGCAGGGACAAATACGGCATGCCGCTGTTCTTCCCCGAATCAAAGGCCTGGAAAGAGAAACATAAGATACAGTAAAAGAATCTCTTTGAGAGGAGTTTACCATGCGTATGCGTAATCTTGGTTATGTGTGGATCGTAGCGTTGTGTCTGGCAGCCATGTTTGCAATCAGCCCGCAGGTTTCTGCAGCGGATCAGAAGAACCTCATCCTGGCGACCACGACGAGCACCCAGGACACGGGCCTGCTGGATGTCCTCAATCCGCTCTTTGAAAGCAAGACCGGCTACTTCGTCAAAACCATAGCCGTGGGGTCGGGACAGGCCATGGCCATGGGTGCCAAAGGTGAGGCCGATGTCCTGCTCGTCCACTCCCCGGCTGCCGAGAAGAAATTCATTGCAGACGGCAACGGGGTCAACCGCAAGCTCGTCATGCACAATGACTTCGTCATCGTGGGCCCGCCAGCAGACCCGGCAGGGATAAAGGGCATGAAATCGGCTGCCGAGGCCTTCAAGCAGATAGCCGCCAAGGACGCAATCTTCATGTCACGGGGAGACAACTCCGGCACCAATGCCAAGGAAAAAGAGATCTGGAAGGCGGCCGGCATCAACCCCGAGGGACAGAAGTACTACCAGCAGACCGGGCTCGGCATGGGCCAGACCCTGAGCGTCGCGGCGGAGAAGAAGACCTACACCCTGACCGACAGGGGGACATATCTTTCGCTCAAGAAGACCCTCGGCCTGGACATCCTGGTCGAGGGGGACAAGAGCCTTTTGAACATCTATCACGTCATCGAGGTGAACCCGGCCAAGTTCAGCAAGTTAAACGTCCATGCCGCGAAGGCGTATGGCGAGTTCCTGGTTACCAAGGAGGTCCAGGATATCATAGCAAAGTTCGGGGTCGACAAGTACGGAAGCCCGCTGTTCTTCCCGGATGCCGGCAAGCCGGAGTTCGAGTAGCCTTATCTCCCCTCTCCCCTTGCGGCCTTCTCAGCCGTGCTGCTACGGCGGAGCAGGCTGGGGGGAGGGCCAGGGTAAGGGGTGATCAGCAGGAGACAGATTTATGGATCTGATCCTCGAAGGAATCAAGGAAGCGATACGGCTCCTGGTAACACTTGACAGGGAAGTGCTCGGGATCACCTGGCTGTCGCTCGAAGTCTCCGGCCTGGCAACCATCATAAGCCTCTTCATAGGCATTTCATTCGGAACAATGGTGGCCCTGACAAGGTTTCCCGGGCGCAGGCTCATCGTGAGCATCATCAATACAGGCATGGGCGTGCCGCCGGTGGTGGTCGGGCTGTTCGTGTCCATTCTGTTGTGGCGCAACGGCCCGCTGGGCATGCTGGAGCTCCTCTACACCCCCACTGCCATCGTGATAGCCCAGGCAGTCATCGCCACACCCATCGTGGCGGGCATCTCGCTCGCCTCCATCCAGAAGCTGCCGGAAGCCTTGAGGCTCCAGATCCTCTCGCTGGGCGCGACAAGGTTCCAGATGGTCCGGATGCTCATCAGGGAGGCGCGCCTGCCACTGCTGGCAGCGGTGATGGCCGGATTCGGCGGCGTCATCTCCGAGGTCGGTGCATCGATCATGGTGGGCGGCAATATCAAAGGGTATACGCGGGTGCTGACCACGGCAACGGTCATGGAGACCGGCCGGGGCAATTTCGACATAGCCATAGCCCTGGGCGTGATCCTCCTGATCCTCGCCTTTGCCGTCAATGCGATCCTCACCGGCATACAGCAGCGGGAGCGGCCGCGATGAGCCTCAACATCCTTGAAATCCGAGGGCTGAAGGTCAGCCGCGGCGGTGTCCGCGTGCTAGATATCCCGGAACTGGATATCAGGGCAGGGGAGTTCCTCTCCATCATCGGTCCCAACGGGACAGGCAAGTCCACATTGCTCTTGAGCCTGGCAGGCCTCATAAGGCGAGAGCAGGGCGAAATTTTCTTCCATGGGAAGGCGGTCAGGAACGGGGCCGAGCTCCTTGCCTTCAGGCGCTGCCTGGCCATGGTGTTCCAGGAACCCTTGCTATTCGACACCACGGTTTACGACAATGTGGCGGCAGGGCTGAAGATCCGCGGGACAAATCGTGCAGTGATCCGGCCGGTCGTCGAGGAATATCTGGCGCTCTTCGGCATAGCCCACCTCTCATCGCGCTCGGCGCGGAAGATTTCGGGGGGCGAGGCCCAGCGCACGAGCCTGGCCAGGGCCTTTGCCACGGACCCGGAGGTGATTTTCCTGGACGAACCGTTTGCCTCGCTGGACCCTCCCACCAAGGAGTCCATCATAGAGGACTTGGGCAATGCCATGCGCATCAAGCATACAACCGCCGTCATGGCCACCCATGACCGCATGGACGCCCTGAGGCTTTCGAAGCGGATCGCGGTGATGGACGGGGGAAGGGTGGTCCAGATCGGCCCGCCCGGAGAAGTGATGCACCAGCCCGTCAACGAGGCCGTGGCGGCGTTCGTAGGCATCGAGACCATGCTCGAGGGCGAGGTTACGGGTTCATCCGACGGCGTTCTCACCGTGAACATCAACGGTACGAGTGTCATTGCCACGGGTGAGTTTGACCCCGGCGACAAGATAATATGCTTCATCCGGCCTGAGCACGTGACGATCTTTCCCGGCGACCACCCGTCGGAGTCAAGCGCCCGGAATGTCTTCCGGGGCAGGATCGTGAAGGTCCAGCCCATTGGGCTGCTTTACAGAATAAGGATCAACTGCGGCTTCTTCCTCAACGTACATGTAACCCAGCAGACCATGGACGATATCCCCATGGAGCCCGGGATGCATGTCCTGGCTTCATTCAAGGCAACCGCGGTTCACGTCATCAGAAAAGCTTGACTCAGGTCAGGCCTCAAGTAATCTTGTCGTTACCGAGCCAGAAAGACTCGATGGAGCGGACCACCTCGAGGAATTGATCGAACTTGATGGGCTTGGTAAAGAAAGAGTCCGCCCGGAGCTTGTTGGTCTTATCGATCTCACACTCGCCGTCAGAGATCGAAAGCACTATCACCGGGATC
>DATKLV010000374.1:0-2551 GCA_035542255.1 Desulfomonilia bacterium
GAATGCATGGGGAGAAGCGGTGTCATCTTGGCAACATCCCCATGGTCGTAGGCAAAGGGGGCCCGCGTCAGGGTGGGACAGGATGACGGCTCCACCGGGATGATATCGATCTGGGCGCCATTGATCTTGTCAAGCACGAAGGGGAATGAGATGCCTGCAAAGTTGCTTCCGCCCCCTGCGCAGGCTATCACGACATCAACCTTCTTCTCGCCTATCTTTTCGAGCTGCTTCTTAGCTTCGAGGCCGATGATGGTCTGATGCAGCATGACATGGTTCAACACGCTCCCGAGGGAATATCTCGACTTCCCGGTCGGGTCGGTGACCGCCGCCTCGACGGCCTCGCTGATGGCGATGCCGAGGCTGCCCGGCGTGTCCGGGTCCTTGGCAAGGATATCGCGGCCCGCCTGGGTCAGGGTGGAGGGGCTCGCTACACAATCGGCACCCCATACATTCATCATGAGCTTCCTGAAAGGTTTCTGTTCGAAGCTGATCCTGACCATGAACACCTTGCACTTAAGTCCCATGAGGGCGCATGCATATGCCAGCGCGCTGCCCCACTGCCCGGCACCGGTTTCGGTGCAGATCTTTTCAATACCGAACTGTTTATTGTACCACGCCTGGGGAATGGCAGTATTCGGCTTATGGCTGCCCGCAGGAGAAACACCTTCATTTTTAAAGTAGATCTTGGCAGGTGTCTTGAGTGCCTTTTCGAGAAAAACAGCCCTCTGAAGAGGCGACGGCCTCCACTGGTACAGGAGCTCGATGACGCCTTCGGGGATATCGATCCACCGCTGCTGGCTCACTTCCTGTTCGATAAGGTTCATGGGGAAAACCGGTGTAAGCGCATCCGGCGTAACAGGGTTCCCGTCCGGGCCGAGTGGCGGCAGCATTGGTGTCGGAAGGTCGGCTGCAAGGTTATACCATTGTCTCGGGATCTCATCTTCTCGTAGAAAAACTTTCATTCACTATCCTCCATATCGTTCTTTTATCACCTCTTAATACCTCTTGATCCACTGAACCGTCGGTACGACTCTTATCGACATGTTTTTATTATCATAGTGTTTCTATTCATAGAAACTCATCTTGGGGGATATGTCAAGGAAGATTTCACTATACGGTTAAATCAGCATCATTATAGGCCATACAGAAACAGGCTCATCCAGGTCGTCTATTTCTTCCCCATGAAGGAAACCATGACGGGTATCCCTTCCATGCCGCACGCCTTTTTGATGGAGTGGTTCAGAAAACGTGAATATGCAGCAGGTATGGACTCGGGATGATTCACCACAACCTGAAAACGAGGAGGCACGATGCCTGTCTGGGTGATATAGTAGAGCTTGAGAGGCCTGTGTTTGATCATCGGGGGGCTGTGCGACTCCGTGATGTCGCTCATGAGGCGGTTGAGCACGCCCGTGGAAACCCTGGTAGTGGTCTTTATGAAGAGTGAATCGATGAGTGAATAGAGCCCATCAACATTTTTACCGGTCAATGCCGAGATGAAAGCCAGGTGGGCATCGGGCATGAACCTGAGGGAATGCCTGATATTATCCCGCACGTTCTTCATCTCGACATCACTCACCAGGTCGCACTTGTTCACCACCAGCACAAAGGCCCTGCCGTGCTCCAAGACGATGCCGCATAGGCGTTTGTCCTGGTCGGTGATCCCTTCCTGAGGGTCCACGAGGACCAGGCACACATGCGACATGTCGATGTTCTTAAGCGATCTCATGACGCTGAACCGTTCGATAGCATCGTCGATCCGGGCCTTTCTCCTGATGCCGGCCGTATCGACAAAGACATACTTGCGCCCGGAGCGTTCAACAGCAATATCCACATAATCCCTGGTAGTCCCTGCCTCAGGCGAGACAATGGCCCTGTCTTCTCCTATGATCTTGTTCAGGAGGAGTGATTTGCCTACATTGGGCCTTCCAAGGATGCTCACGCGGACTGCATCTGTTTGGGCTTCAATAGGCAACTTATCACTATGGACAAGGCGCTCGCTTACCGCATCTTTCAATTCCTGAATCCCGGTCCGGTTGAGTGATGAGATCACCAGGGGCTCATCAATACCTAATTCGTACAAGGATACGGCCGCAACCCTCTGGGAGGGGTCATCAATCTTGTTGGCGATGAAGATCACCGGGGCTTCGGTTTTCCGCAGGAGATTCACCAGTTCCCTGTCATCGGGGGTGGGAGGTGACTTGGCATCGAAAAGGCAAAGGATCAGATCGGCATCTTCAATGGCAAGGAGGGTCTGCTCCTGCACCGAAACGGAAAAAGGAATATCGCCGATGGTATCAAATCCGCCCGTGTCAACCAGGTCGACTTCAAGACCCTCACCAAGTGTCCATCTGCCGTAGATCCTGTCCCGCGTGATACCGCGCTGCGGGCCTACGATGGCACGTCGTTCCCCGATGAGGAGGTTAAAGAGGGTCGATTTACCCACATTGGGCCTGCCGACAATAGCGACAACCGGCATCAGTGATACCCTAGTTCCTTCAACGCTTTGGGGTCACTAGACCAGTCTTTGGTGACCCGAACAAAGAGCTCA
>DATKLV010000375.1:0-3009 GCA_035542255.1 Desulfomonilia bacterium
AAGGTGGATCCTTCGGGATCAGCTCGCTCTTCCTTCACCTTTGCGGGCAGGGTCTTTTTCCCGTCGAGGAATACGCCTTCCTCCAGCTGTCTGATGGACTCCGAGGCGGCCCTGGGCGAAACCCTTACGAGATAAACCTTGGGCACGCGGAAGGAAGGATGATGGAGGGCGTGTGACAGATCTCCGTCATTGGTCAGGATGAGCAGGCCCTCCGCGTCAAAATCCAGTCTTCCGACCGGGAATACGCCTAAAAGCTTCTTGGGAATGAGATCCTTTATGCAGGGTCTTCCCAACGGGTCGTCCATGGTGGTCAATACATACCGGGGCTTGTACATGCCCACGAGAAGGGGGTCTTGGCGTGATACGGTCTTATGGTCGAGCATTACTACGTCTCTGTCCGGGTCCACGTTGTCACCCAGCTGGGCCTTTCTCCCGTTGATCCGCACGCGGCCGGACTCGATAAATTCATCCGCCTTTCTCCGTGAAATGGCGCCTGTCGAGGCAAGGAATCTGTTGATACGCACCTTGGCCATAGTGCCCATCACTATACCGTAAATAATGGTGCCGGTGGAGATACTTCTTCACCCTATAGTCACAGCCTGGAAGGGATAACAATATGATGAAGGATGAGGGATATCATCTCATAGTAAAGATATCCCTCACACCCGATTTCTCAGATGTATAAAATGCCTTTCATGCGGGCGAGTCAAGGCGGGTTCTGCAGGCCTCACAGGATTCGCTGTTGTATGGTTCGCTGTCGTTGTAAATGACCAACCCGACATCGTCGCTGATACCGAATCTTTCCGTGCATTTAGTGCAGAACAGGCGTCCGATGCTGTCAAGATACCCCACAACAGGCTTATAAGGGTTCTCTTCATATGCCGTGTCGGCCTTGAACCTGCTGATGATGCCGATAGATCCGCACTGCGGGCACACATATCCAAGATCCGAGGCCCAGAATTGAGTTGGACAATTCCTGTTGGCGCAGTAGTATTGAGCGACCCTGTTCCTGTTCTTTTCCAGCAATGCCTTTATGGTATCCATGTAGATGTTGTCATTTGCTGCTTTTCTCTTGTTGAGGTCTTTCCGGGATGATGTATGGATATCGCTTCGATCATTATCGTTCTCTTTGCCTGCCAGTCTCAGTTCAATGTCCTTTTTCATGATCAATCTCCTTTGCCTATGCCTTCATATCACTGCATGAGGCTTGGATCTGGAGATTGTGTAGTGGCGAACTTCTCTTATTTCAATGCGCACCGGTAAAATATTTTGAGCATGGCTGTATAAGCTAACTTTTTGACACCATGCCGCCCTTCATGTATAAGGCCTGAGCAATGAACCAGATGAACCAGATCCTCAGCCAGATCGCCCTGTTGATCGTGCCGGTGCTCCTTTCCATCACCGTCCACGAGGTGTGCCACGGCTATGCTGCTTTTCTGTTCGGGGACCCCACTGCCAAGATGGCGGGAAGGCTTACCCTGAACCCCGTCAAGCACATCGACCCGGTGGGGCTCCTGGTCCTTTTCATCACCGGAATTGCGGGCATGGCCATAGGCTGGGCCAAGCCGGTACCGGTGGATCCGAGATATTTTAAAAAACCGCGTTTCAACATGATGCTGGTATCGCTGGCAGGTCCCGGATCAAATATTTTGCTGGCTGTAGCAACTGCATTCCTGTTCAAGCATTTTGGTGCCTTCCTCTCCCACACCTATTTCTATCCTCTTGTTATGATGGCGGAGTACATGATCATGATCAATGTAGGGCTTGCTGTTTTCAACCTGATCCCTATCCATCCGCTTGATGGGAGCCACATAATGGAATGGCTGCTTCCTTTGAAGGCTGCATACGCCTATTCAAGGCTGCGACCTTATGGTTTCATTATTCTGCTCGTGCTCATATTCACACGTGTGGTGGACGTGGTGATTTTTCCCATCATAAGTGCCATTCTGAATTTACTCATGAAGTAGAAAGGGAGTTGCATGGACAAGAAACGCATCGTATCCGGCATCAGACCCACAGGGGACCTTCACCTGGGGCACTATCTCGGTGTCCTTAAGAACTGGGTGGGGCTCCAGGATGAATATCAGTGCTTCTACTTTATTGCCGACTGGCACGCCCTGACCAGTGAGTATAAGGACCCGACCATAATCAGGCAGAGCACCCGGGATATGGTCATCATCTGGTTGAGTGTCGGCCTGGACGCTGAAAAATCGGTGCTCTTCCGCCAGTCGGACATAAAGACCCATGCAGAGCTGTTCCTGCTCCTATCCATGATCACCCCTCTTTCGTGGCTCGAAAGGAATCCCACTTACAAAGAGATGAAAGAGGAGCTCAAAGAAAAGGACTTGAGCACCTTCGGATTCCTGGGGTACCCTGTTCTCCAGGCCGCGGATATCGTGATATACCATGCCGACAGGGTCCCCATCGGCGCCGACCAGCTTCCCCACCTGGAGCTGACACGGGAGATCGTGCGAAGGTTCAATTTCATGTACGGCGACGCCATACTGAAGGAGCCCCAGGAGATACTGACCGAGGCTCCCAAGGTGCCCGGCCTCGACGGCAGAAAGATGTCGAAATCATACGGCAATGCTGTCTTTATCGACGAGTCAAAAGAGACCCTAACGGCCAAAGTTATGGAGATGCTCACCGACCCGAAGCGCAAGACGAGGAAAGACCCGGGAGAGCCCAATGACTGCAATCTGTACCCCTTCCATGAGTACTTCTCCGATGAGGCGATGAAGGCCGAGGTGCAGGTAGGCTGCAGGACTGCGGGCATCGGATGCGTCGATTGCAAACGCATGCTCATCAAGAGTCTCCTCAGTGAGTTCGAGCCGGTCTGGGAGAAAATAGCCTATTACCGGGGGCATGAAACACTGGTTGATGAAATTCTGAATGCCGGATGCATAACAGCCACACGTGAGTCGGATCTCACCATCGAGCGGGTGAGAAAGGCCATGAAAATATAGATCGGGGGGAACTATGGTATATTCCGGGGGGACCGAGGCGATG
>DATKLV010000376.1:0-6857 GCA_035542255.1 Desulfomonilia bacterium
TATGGGCCGGGAGTGGGCTGGCCCGAGGATAGGAACACCACACACTGGCTTGAGAACAGAGGAACGATTCCGGCGGCGGAGATCTCGGTCGATATAGTCATGCAACAGTAAGCTCATGGAAAAGGCATGGAAAAGGGGACATCCATGATAAGGAAAGTCAAGGGGAAAACGGAGATTTCCTTTTGACCCCTCCGATGGAATCCACTCCCCGGATCGTATTCATAGCATTCTGAACCTCTGATCGTTTTCCATACGTTATTTTCTCTGAGCTATTGACAAGTATGCATGAAAGATACATATATATGCATATGAGAACAACATTAAATATTGACACTGACACTTTAAACAAAGCCAGCAAACTGACGGGGATCAAGGAGAAGACAGCTTTGGTCCAGCGTGGACTTGAAGCGCTCATTGCGATCGAGAGCAGCAAGCGGCTATCCAGATTGGGCGGGACAGAGAAGGATCTCAAGTTGATTCCCAGACGCAGGCAGTAAGGATCTTGATATAATGGTCCTGGTTGATACATCCGTTTGGATCGACCATTTTCAAGAAGGGAATACCTCTCTTGAAAATCTGCTGATCGACATGGAGGTAGTATGTCATCCTTTTATAATAGGTGAGCTTGCCTGTGGTAACCTGAAGAATAGAAAAGAGATCCTTTCATTGCTCCATGCTCTTCCTATGGCGTCTGTCTTAGAGCATGATGAGATTTTATACTTTATTGAGAGCAAAAAGCTAATGGGGATTGGGATTGGCCTTATTGATGTGCATTTACTTGCGTCTGCTCAACTTGCTCATGCTAGTCTTTGGACCTTTGATAAGAAACTGGTCAGTGCATCAAATTCTCTCGGAATATCATATCCAAAATGAAGATAACCAGCTCCAGCCGACCGGCTACTCCAGCGGCTGAGCAGCACGTTTGTGCCAGGCATGGCACAGAGCCAGCGAGGTGGAAGTCCTCACGCCAGGTATAAACGGAGCCGAAGGCTAGGAGAAGGCCAAGGGCGTCATCGTGAGGCGGGGTCTGGAGGAAGGCCAATCCAAAAGCGCGGGGCGACGAACAGGAACCGGACACGAGGTGTGACGTACATGGGACGAGTCGGCACGTGACGACGAAGTCCTCCAGCCGTGAGTTGTGTGCGTTTTATAAATCCGGCGCTTATGCGCGAGAAAGTTCCGTGTCTAACCCTGGGAGATCTGCATGGTGTATTTCATAGGTATGGCTGAAATATCGTGGCGCCGCCGGGAAACCAGGCGGCAAACAGAGAAACCAGATGTCAGCCTGAAGCCGGAAGTACTGAGGCGCTTGAGAGAGAGCCAGAACTCCATGCAGAAGTCAGCAGAGGGCATAGTAGGTGGTGGTCTCACTGAAGGCCCGAACGGTTCCCTGAAGAGGGGATCAAATGAGAGGAGCAGTCATTCCGTATTGAAGATGAAGCAATTATAAATATATGCTATCCTCATATTTAGAGGATTACAAAAATGGTTAGAGAATTTAGCGTAGTTATTGAAAAAGATGAAGACGGGTATTTTGTTGCTTCAGTACCCTCATTGCGAGGGTGTCATACTCATATGTCATGTAAATTAGTTTCTGCCGGTACGGATGGCCGGAATCACTTACCGGTAAATCTTCAGTTCCGAGATGATAGCCGTAATCAGAGCGGAGGGTACCACATCAAAAGCAGGGTTGAAAACCTTCACCTGCGGAGCGGATTGCACACCCTGGAAAGAGAGCACCTCGTCCGCATCGCGTTCCTCGATGCGGATGTCTTTACCTGTGGCAGTATCCGGATCAAAGGTGGATTGCGGTGCAGCAACATAGAAGGGTATGCCGTGGGCATGCGCTAGAACAGAAAGGGAATAGCTGCCCACCTTGTTGGCTGCGTCATGGTTGCGGGCGATCCTGTCCGCGCCCACGATCACGGCGTCGATGAGGCCGAGATTCATGAGCCAGCCCGCCATACTGTCGGTTATCAGCGTGCAGGGTATGTTATCCTTCATGAGCTCGTAGACGGTTATACGAGCCCCCTGGAGGAGCGGCCTTGTTTCGTCCGTGTAGACCATCTTGAGCTTGTTCTGCTCATGGAGCTTCCGTATGACACCGATGGCCGTACCAATGCCGCCGGTGGCAAGAGAGCCTGCATTGCAGTGGGTAAGGACCGAATACCCCCTTCCCTGCTCGAACAGACCGGCGCCCAGAATCGACATGGATTCGTTGGCAGCTATCTCCTCGTTCCATATGGCATCCGCTTCCTGTCGGAGTGCATCGACAAGATCTCCGTCTTTGGCATTGAGGGCTTTTGCCATGCAGCGCCTGACAGCCCATGCAAGATTAACGGCAGTGGGACGTGCATTGACGAGGGTTTCAGCGGCTTTTTCAACATTCCCCCGGCCTCCCCGTGCTGCGAGCACGAGTCCGTATGCCGCAGCTATGCCGATGGCGGGTGCACCCCTGACTGCCAGGGTCCTGATGGCATGCGCCACTTGATCAGAAGATGTGCACTCAATCCATGTCTCTTCACGGGGCAGGCGTCTCTGGTCCAGGATGAAAAAGGTTCCGTCCTTAAAGCAGAAGGGTTTTATCATAGGTTCAAGAATGCTCGTTCCGGAGTACCCTTCCTGAGAAGGGCGAGCTCTTCCATTGCCCGCTGTCGTATCATGCGTGCCGGAGGAAGATCAACGACGATCTTGCCCTCATCAATGATCTTGGTGAATAAGGGTTGTGCAGCACCAGAGCATTCACACCGTCTCTTCATACCATGAGGAACAACGTAATCCTTCATGCACTTCCGGCATCGCAGCACGTCCTTTTTGCCTGACTTCTTCCCCCGTTTTGCAAAAGGCCTGCCCTGGATCTCCACGATGTCCATGGAGAAGTCGAGTGTTGCAGAGGACGATATATGGGTGCCCACTCCGAAGGCGTCGACTACGTCCCTCAAATCCAGGATGTCTTCAAGGTCTAGTCCGCCGGATGCATAGATCTTCACATGCCCGAAACCCCTGAGGTCCAGCTCCCACCTCACCTCCTCCATCAAGGCCCTGAAATTGCCCCTACGGGAAGACGGCGTATCGAAGCGGATCCCCTGGAGTCTTTCTCTCATGGACTCGGCGACCCTGACGGCCTCGAACTTCTCGTCCTGGAATGTATCGATGAGAACAATCCTCGACACATCCTTCTCCACAATCTCGTCAAAGGCCAGCGCGGCATTGAGGGTGTCTCCAACCTGAAGGATAAGGGCATGCGGCATGGTCCCCACAGGGGTTTCGTTGATGAGTCGGGCGCTCGCTATGGTGGCCACCCCGTCACAGCCGCCGACAAAGGCGGCCCTTTCCACCATGGGCGCTATAGATGGGTGCATGCGCCTGGCGCCGAAGCTGATGAGACCTTTGTCGCCGCAGGCCGTTTTGCATCGGGATGCCTTGGTGGCTATCCCGGATGCCTGGCAGAGGCAGCCTAAAATAGCTGTCTCGAGGGCTCCAAATTCGAGATAGTCGCCTTCTATGATCATGACGGGTTCGTCCGTGAAGAACACGCTGCCTTCGGGCATCGCCTGGACGGTTACCTGCCGGTTTTCAAGGATTACACACACCTCTTCGATGCCTGCAAGGATGCCCCAGCGGTATGCCGGCTCCGGGTAAGATTTCAGGAAGATCTCCATGCACACGTGCTTCGAGAGGCCTTTGGCACGGAGCACTTCCTCGGTGCGCAGGAAATAAACGTCCGTGACGTCCCCTGACCTCACCCGGGATGTGTCGGAAATGTGCAGATCTTTCATGTCTCCAGCATCTCCTTGATCATGTTCCCCGCCACCTTGGGGTTGGCCTTGCCTTTGCTCGCTTTCATGACTTCGCCGACAAAGAATCCCAGCAGCTGGGTCTTGCCGGCGCGGTACTGCGCGGTTTCTTTGGGATGGGCCGCCATGACATCCTTGATCAGCACGGCAAGTGCATCCTCATCACTTACCTGCTCCAGTCCCGATGACTTGATGATGGCCGGAGCGTTCCTTCCGGTGTCCGCCATCTCGGTGAACACCTCTTTTGCCATAAGGCCTGATACGGTACCCTTCTTCAGGAGTCCCAGGAGCTCAACAAGCATCGGGGGGGTCACCGGCAGTTCTGTGATGTCGCGGTTCTTCTCGTTGAGCACCCGGATGACCTCGGTCATGATCCAGTTGCTGACCTCCTTGGGTGTACCGTAGAGAGACACGCACTGCTCGAAATAATCGGCCAAGGCGCGTGTCTGGGTGAGCTGGTCCGCATCATAGGCAGGCAGTCCGTACTGCTCGATGAAACGCCTGCGCTTGGCCGCAGGAAGTTCGGGGAGCGTGTCCGCTATCCTTTCAACCCATGCATCGTCGACGATCACGGGGATCAGGTCGGGATCGGGGAAATAACGGTAATCATGGCTCTCCTCTTTGGAGCGCATGGACTGGGTCTTTCCCAGCAAGGCATTCCACAGCAGGGTCTCCTGTTCCACCGCCGAGCCTGATTCGATGAGCCGTGTCTGGCGTTCGACCTCGTACTCAAGGGCCTTCTGCACGTTCTTGAAGGAGTTCATGTTCTTGAGCTCCGTGCGTGTACCCAGCCGGCCGGACCCTTTTTCCTTTACCGACAGATTGGCATCGCACCTGAGCGAGCCCTCTTCCATGCTGCCGTCGCATATGTCGAGGTACATGAGGATCCGGCGCAGCTCCCGCAGATAGGACACAGCCTCCTGTGTCGATGAGAGGTCGGGCTCGGTCACGATTTCCAGAAGAGGCACCCCCGCGCGGTTGAAATCGATGGAGGAATAGGGTTCGGATTCGTCGTGGACGCTCTTGCCTGCATCCTCTTCCATGTGGATACGCCTGATGCCGATCCTCTTCGTCGCGCCGTTCACCTCAATATCGAGGCGGCCATCGGTGCAGAGGGGATTCTCGTACTGGGTGATCTGATATCCCTTGGGGAGATCGGGATAGAAATAGTTCTTCCGGGCGAAGACATTTCTCTTCTCTATGGTGCAGCCGAGAGCCAGACCAAGCCTAATCCCGAAATCCACGATCTTCCCGTTCAGCACGGGCAGAACTCCCGGCATGCCCAGGCAGACCGGGCAGGTGTTTGTATTGGGATTGAGCCCGAAGGCCGCAGAGCAGGAGCAGAAAATCTTTGCATTCGTAAGAAGCTGGGCATGAACCTCCAGGCCGATGACCGTTTCATAGTCTCTCACGGTCTCACCTCGTGGAATTTGGTATGATCCTGGAAGGTTATAGCCGCACCGAGTATGATGTGGTCCATGAAGGCAGGTGCCATAAGCTGGAGCCCGATGGGCATCCCGTTATCGCCGAAACCGCACGGGATGCTCAAGGCCGGTATCCCGGCCAGATTGGCCGGAATGGTGTAGATATCGAGGAGATAGATGCTCAAGGGGTCGTCCACCATGTCGTTCAGGCCCCAGGCGGTGACCGGCACGGTGGGGCCCGCGATGATATCGCAAACCTCGAACGCCTTGCGGAAGTCTTCGATGATCAGGGTTCTGACCTGGGATGCCTTCCGGTAATAGGCATCGTAGTATCCCGCCGACAGTGCATAGGTGCCGAGCATGATACGCCGTTTGACCTCACGTCCGAATCCCTTTGCCCGTGTCTCGCAGTACATCTCAAAGAGGTCTTTCTCGCCGCCGTGCCGGACGCCGTACCTCACCCCGTCGTACCGGGCAAGGTTTGAGCTCGCCTCTGCGGGAGCGATGAGATAGTAAACGGCGACGCCGTAGCGGATGCGTGGAAGATCAACAGGGACGATCGCGGCACCGAGTTCCTGAAATACCGACACGGCATACCTTACTGAGCGCTCGACATCGTGAGCAAGGCCTTCGGAGAAGAAGATATCGGGCACACCGAGCCTGAGGCCTTTCAAGTCGATGCCGTCAAGCGAGGTGGCGTCATACTCCTGGGGCACGCTCGTGGAATCCCTCCCGTCATGCCCCTTGACGGCATCGAAAAGTACTGCCGTATCGCGGGCGCTGCGGGCCATGGGACCTATCTGGTCGAGAGAAGAGGCAAACGCCACAAGTCCGTAGCGGGAGACCGTCCCATAGGTGGGCTTCAACCCGGTAATGCCGCAGAAGCTTGCCGGCTGGCGGACTGATCCGCCCGTGTCCGATCCGAGCGCACCCGAACACAAACCGGCGGCTACAGCGGCCGCCGAGCCCCCGCTCGACCCGCCGGGGGTCTTGGTTTGATCCCAGGGATTCTTCGTGGGCCCGATATTGCTGGTGTTCGTCGTGGAGCCCATGGCGAATTCATCAAGGTTGGTCTTGCCTATGATGACGGCCCCGCGTGCCTTGAGCCGTTCAACAACATGTGCATCATAGGTGGGAACAAAATCCTTCAGGATCTCGGAAGAGCACGTGGTGTTTATCCCCCGGGTGCAGATATTGTCTTTCACCGCAAGGGGGATTCCCAGGAGAAGATCTTCACGCCCCTGCTCGATGGCTTTGCCCGACAGCTCGGCCTGCTCAAGGGCACCCGGTCCGTTCACTGAGACAAAGGCGTTCAGCGAGCTTTTCCTGATACGATCCAGGAGGTTTCCCACATGCCTGACCGGTGTTATGTCCGCCTTTCTGTAGATCCGGGCCGTATCCAGCATGGGCGCCTCTTACTCGATCACCTTGGGGACGGTAAATACATGGTCGCGGGAACAGGGCGCATTGTTCAGTGCGTCGTGCCTGGACTGTGAAGGTTTCACCGTGTCTTCCCTGAGGGCATTAGTGATGGACTGTGTGTGGAATGTCGGCTCGACGCCCCTGGTCTCGATGCCGTTGAGCAGGTCCATATAGTCCAGAATGGAACTGAGTTCCCTCTGAAACCTCACAAGCT
>DATKLV010000377.1:0-4456 GCA_035542255.1 Desulfomonilia bacterium
ATAACCCTCATTCAGGGACTCAAGAATCAGATCAAACGTATGGCTGCCTCCGTGGGCTTACGGGTCGAGTCCATCAAACGGATCAGCGTCGGACCGGTAACCATGAGGGGCATGTCTCCAGGACAGATCCGCTCCTTAAGCCCATCTGAAAGGGCTGCTCTCTATAAGATCCTAAAAAAACATAAAAAAACTTGACATGTGCATGGTGCACTTTATATTCTATGAATAATTAGACAATAGTAGGAGGAGATACATGAACAAATCGGAACTAATTGAAGAACTATCCATGCGCATGGCTCTCCACCCAAAAAAGGCAGAGTCCCTGGTAAACTCCATCCTCAACTCCATGATTGTCGCCATGAAAAGCAAAAGGCGCGTTGAGATCCGTGGTTTCGGTAGCTTTGTCATGAGGGATTATAAACCCTACACCGGGAGAAACCCCAAGAGCGGCGAAAAGATCCAGGTAAAATCGAAAACCCTGCCCTTTTTCAAATCCGGCAAGGACATGCGAGACCAGGTGAACGGCAAGGCTCAGTAGACTGCGATAAGCCCGCTCAAGAATCTTTTTCTAGGTGAGAGCGTCTATATATTGACGCATGTAATTATTTGCGCTATATTTGCCCTACAAATTTATGGTTAACCATTCTTTACTCATTGTTGACGATGAAATCCAAAATCGGGAATATCTCTCCGAGATCCTCTCCGAAGAAGGGTATTCCATAACTACGGCAGCCAACGGCAAAGACGCCATAGCAAGGCTCACCCAGGACACCTTTCAGGTAGTGCTCACCGACCTCCAGATGCCCGAGCTCGACGGGCTCAGTGTCATCAAGTATCTCATAGAAAACAGGCTGAATACCATCGGCATCCTCTATACCGGCTATGGTTCGGTAAAGACGGCGGTGGATGCCATGAAGCTCGGCGCATTCGATTACATCACCAAGCCCTTCAAGGCCGACGAGATCAAAGTGGTCGTGAAAAAGGCCCTTGAACACCTCGCCCTGCAGGAGGAGAATACCTACCTGAAGCAGCAGCTGAAGGCCAAGTATAAGTTCGAGAACATCGTCGGGACCTCGGACAAGATGCAGAAGATCTTCGGCCTCATCGACAAGGTCGCCGGGACCGACTCCACCGTTCTCATCCTCGGTGAATCAGGTACCGGCAAAGAGCTTGTCGCCAAGGCGCTTCACTACAATTCCATGAGATCCACCAATCCCTTTGTCCCGGTAAACTGTGGAGCAATTCCGGAAGAGCTGCTCGAAAGCGAGCTGTTCGGTCATGAAAAGGGTGCATTCACCGGTGCGTTCAGGACCCGGATCGGCAGATTCGAGCTCGCCGGCGGAGGCAGTATATTCCTGGACGAGATCTCCGAGATGAGCCCGAATCTCCAGGTGAAGCTGTTGCGCGTCATCCAGGAAAGAGAGTTCGAACGGGTGGGTGGGGTGAAGACCATCAGAGCCGATGTAAGGATCATCGCTGCAACGAATAAAAACCTCGAGGAAGAGGTGGCTGAAGGCAGATTCCGGGAAGATCTCTACTACCGGCTCAATGTCATACCCATCCATCTCCCTCCGCTGCGTGAGAGGACCGACGACATACCCTTGCTCATCAAGCACTTCCTTGTGAAATTCATGAACGGCAAGTCCAAGAAGAATGTCGAATTCAGCAAGAAGGCTATATCGACACTCATGCGCTACCGGTGGCCGGGCAATGTACGCGAACTGGAAAACCTGGTGGAACGCATGGTGGTTCTCAGCGATTCCTCCACTATAGATGCGTCCGACCTTCCCGATAAGTTTCTCGCCGGGGATTGGGAGACAGCATCGGCTGTCCCCCATATCGATCTTCCCGAAACCGGGATCGATCTCTCCACGGCTGTCAATGATTTCGAACGCAGCATCATCGTTCAGGCCCTCAACAAGAGCAATTGGGTCAAGAACCGCGCCGCAAAGCTGCTCCGCGTGAACAGGACAACCCTGGTGGAGAAGATCAAGAAGCAGAAGCTCCAGAAACCCTCCGAATCAAATCCGACCTGACATATCCAAGAAAATCGCACATCCGATTCAATCCTTGAACAAATCTCGATAATTTTCTTAATGGGCGGCTTTTACAAGGTGGCTATCATCATATGCCCCACACCTCATAGCTGCATATGGCACGGAAGTTGTAAATTCATACTGCGGTGAAGAACAATAATTCTGAAAAGCATGTGCTCAAAGCGATTATTCTCTGCGCGCTGACGATCTTATGCATGCTCCTGCCCGCTGCAGGGCCGGCGCTGGCTGCAAGCGTATTCGTAGGAGGCTCGGAGAATATTACCAGGATCATCTTCAACCTGAATGAAAAGACAGCCGTCGTCCCTGATGTCATGGAACAAAAACAGACTCTGATCGTCAATTTTCCCCACACAGTAGCAGACTCTCAGACGCTCCAAGACCAATTCATGATCCAAGGTCTTACCTTTGACGGGACAAAGGCCGCCATAAGCATCAAGGTGCCGTTTACCTACCAGGTTTCAACCAGACAATCCCCTCCCAGTGTAGTCATAGATCTCACTGCCAAGAAGGAGCAGAAAGTCCTGTGCCCTCTTAAAAGGGTAGAAGTAGTACCAGCAAAGTCAGAAATGAGCGTGTCAATTCAGATCGATCCGGACATGTTCCCTGAAATCCGCTACACAAAAGAAGGAAGGATTTTCCTGCTTTTCTCCGAATTTCCCTGCGACATGGTGGATAAGCTCTTCTCCCCGGTACCGCAGCTCAAGTTTGTCAGCGTCATGAAGATGTCTTCCGGCACCGTACTCACCTTGAACGTTGCAGAACCCTATAAGCTCACAAAAACCACCACTAACAAAGAGAAAGGTGTTATCACCCTTGATATCGGAATTGCAGGACACGTATCTCCGGAAAACAGATATCAGACGGCAAAAAGCCTTTTCAATGCAGGAAATATCGCAGGTGTTACAACACTTTTGGAGCCTGTCGTACAAAGACTTGACGCCAACGAGATGATACTGCTTGCCCGGGCATACTGGGCCCTGGCTTTCCCCTATAAGACCGGGAGTCGCGCCGCGAAAGCGCTCTCCATGATTAATTCCGCTATCCAGAATATGCCTGAAGGTCCGGATCGCGAGCGAATTACGCTCGAATACTGCTCCATGCTCATACGGTCCGGGCAGGGAAAAGATGCCCTCGACAGGGTCAAAACTCTCAAAGATTCGGCATGGGATGACATCAAGGCCGAAGCGGCTATGAGAGAAATAGAAATCTTAAACCAGAACGGTGAATTCCAGGATGCCTATGCGGCGAACAAGCGCCTGACCAAAGAACGAGGTTCAAAAGGTTTACCTGCAGGGTTGAAGGCCGCCTACCTCGCAGTTCTGGCGGACACTTACCTCGGGTTGAATGACTTTGATAAGGCCTTGACGATGTATAAAGAGGCCTTAGCCGCAGATCCGGCGCTCATCAAACAGAATTCGGGCCTCTATGCACACCTGGGCGAAGCCGCATTCAAGGTGAATGACTTCGCTCAGGCAAAGGATTACCTCATCCAGGCATTCAATCTCGGTGAGCCTTCTACCAGGCAGAAACTCCTCGTAATGCTGGGTGACTGCCTCTATCAGCTCGGTGAAAAGGACAAGGCTATGGTGGCGTTTTCCCAGGTGGAAACATTGTCATCCAAGGGCGAGAATCTCGTGATCGCAAAACTCAAGGCAACCCGTATCATTATTGAGAAGAATACGGACGAGCACGGCAAGCTCTCCGACAGGGCGTTCAACGAGGTGATGGATATCTACGAAGACCTGAAGACCACTGAGGAATACAAAGACAAATCACTCGCTTCACTGGTGAAGGTCAGGATAGCCCAGGCCTATGCCAAGCACGGCCAGTGGGACAAGGCTCTCGAGTCCTACCACGAGGTCTGGCTGGGCACAAAGCAGACCGATACCATCCACCACTATGCAGAGGTGGAGGCCATGAGAAGCATTATCGAGCGGGTGCGCGTACTGCACCGGGACTCCCAGTACGACAAAATCTACGAGATTTATGTCCGCTATCGGGGCGGCTTCATCAAGGAACTTCATGACAGCGCAACCCTCTATATCATGGGAGAAGCCTTGAACCGGCTCGGTCAATTTGATAAGGCCAGGACCATACTCGAGTCATCCACAAGGGAAGAGTCACCATACAAGGAGCAAGCCCTCTATCTCCTCTTCACGATCGATATCAAACAGAGCAGGTATCAGGAGGCCCTCATCTGGAATACGCTCTACCTGAACTCTTATCCTAAAGGTTCGGAAATCCAACTTATGAGGGACAGGAGGGGTGAGGTTCTCTATATGCTCGACAGCCTCAGGGATTCACTGACCTACCTTGAGGCCTCGGCGGGCAGTGACAGCCCTCTGGCGCTGAACTCGCTTTCCTATCTGGCGGATGCATACCGCAGGCTCGGCATGACT
>DATKLV010000378.1:0-17115 GCA_035542255.1 Desulfomonilia bacterium
CTCCCGGACAAACGTGGAAATCCGGCCGTCCTGACTGATTTCCATGTTCGTTATCTCAGCAGGCTCAATCGAGAAAACGAGCATGTCCCTCAGCTCGGCCGCAGGGGCCGTAAACAGGCGGGGAAGATCGCCGCTTGCGAGGTAGACCTTGTCGTCGCCCGGCAGTCTGATATAGGTGTGGGCATTGGTGGGTGCGGTCTTGCCCAGGGAGAATTCCTGCTTCAGCACAGCGCCTGCGAATGCCTTTATGACGACCTTGTTCTTGTCGTCGAGCTGGTAGCGTGCATAGGATTTCGACTCGGACACAAGCCCGGTCACCGTGAGCCCGGCCAGTTTCTCAAGCATCTCGGAAATCTTGGTTTGGTCCGCGCGCCAGTTGTTGGGGGAGATGTACCATACATTGTCCTTCCTGGTGAGTACGGTCACGCCTCCCGCCCGGGCCATCTCGATCTTTGTTATCTCGTCCGACTTCACCGGTTTGAGTTTCGGCAGGGTGTAGTGAATGCGGTCTGTCTGCTGAAATACAAGATAGGCAATGGACGATGCAATGAGCAGGGCCAGCAGGATGTATTCCTTCTTCACGTTCATGGCTTGTTCCTCCTAAAAAGCGGCCTCGATACGCTTCCTGCGGACGCTCCGCCTGAGCCAGACAAACATGCCGAACAGCACCACGATCACTGGCAGTCCTATGATGTTGAAAACCTTAGCCGCGATCTTCACCTTCTCATCCTTGACCTCCAGCGGATTGAAGGACTGGATCTTGCTCCTCATGACCGCCATGTCTTCCTTGTTGTTCAGGACGTCGATGATGTTCATGACGAACGTGGCGTTCGGGTTGTCGCCCTGCTCGGAAATGAGGCTGTCCGAGAGCATCTCGGAAGATCCGATGATGAAGATCTTTACGGGTTTGGAGACCGCTATGAAATCCCCCTTGTGCTCTAACCCGCCGGCCTGAGGTCCATGAGCGGTGTCGAGAGTCTTTTCTTTTGCGTCCTTGGTCTGGACGGAAGCCTCATCCGCGGGCCTCTCGGGGATGGGCTTCCCTGCAAAATAGCTCGGGAATCTCCCTTCGAGTATGTAGGCCAGCGGCCTTGCACCCATGCCTTCACCGGACACCGGAGGCCTGATGAACATGGGGTTGAGCATGATCTGTCCCTTCATCTCCCATGACTTGTCCGAGGAAGAGAAAAGTTTCTCCGCCTTGAGATTACTCTTCTTGATCTGTGCTTCGTTCAAAGTCAGCGGTGCTATCTTGTAGGTAATGAGCTCCTTGATGTTTCTCATGAAATCGAGTTTATTGTTGATCCGGCCACCCTCGATTATCGGGGCGAAGTAGAGGGTCTGCTCTCCGCCGCCGTATTGCTCGGGCAGCCTCTGCCTGAAGCAGTTCATATCCATCACCAGAGACCGATTCACAGCGATGCCGTAATGATCAAGTAGTTTGTCGATCCCGGTGTTCACCGGCACCATCTGGCCCTGCTGCTGGTAGGGCGAGCCGGACGCCGCGGCCTCCTTGAAGGGATCGATGAAGAGGGCGAGGTTCGTGCCCCGCATGAGCGCCTTGTCGATCTGGTACAGGTCATAGTCGCTGAACTGCTCGGTGGGGCGCACGATGAGCAGACAGTTCGTCCCTTCGGGTATGCCTGTCTTGAGATTCATGTCCTTGATCGAGTAGCTCTTGGAAGCGAGATTGTTGAAATTCCCCAGGGAGATTGACCCGCCCTGGGGGCCTGGGCCGTAGAGATCGACGGTTCCTTTGTCGGCAAAGTAGCCCAGGGTATCGTTGATGCCGATCAAAGACTCGACGCTCTGCTCTATGGCGTCCTGGACCGTGTGCATATCGGATAGTTTGTACTGGGTTCCGAACAGGGGGATGCTGAAAGCCTGCAGCACCGGGATCATATACGTTTTGCCGTGATATTCCATGACCAGCCCGATCAGGCCTGCGCCGGCAGATATATTTTCCTTTTCCATGGCAGGCCACTTGAGCATCATCAGATTGTAGGTCTTGGAGAGGGTGGTCATCTCCGCTTCATCGGCAGGCTCAAGGAGATGGTAGTCAAGCTTGTCGTACATGCGTGCATTCAGGTCATCGACGACTTTCTTGACCTGAGAAGGCACCTCCTGCAGGTCCTTGATGCCCATTTTTGGAGCTACAACCTTAAGGGAAGGAGAGAGAAAGAGCTTCACCTCCACCTTGTCCTTGAGGTTGAGCAATGCGCTGATCTTGTTATTGAGCCGCTGGATCGCCGTGGTGAGCTTGTATTCAAGGCCTTCCGTGGAGGTAATGGTGGGGATCTTCTCCACCATGTCCCCATGGATGAGTACAAGGCCCATATAGGCCTTCTTGAACTTCATCTCGTCTTTTTCCACGACCTGAATCTGCACGGGGTTGATGCCGTAGTTCTGGGCAAGCTTGCGGTTTTCTTCGGTACTGGCTGCATCGATCTCGCCTTCTGCGCTCACGTCATGGAACCGGTAGTTGAAGTAGCTATTCGCTTTCAGCGCATATTCTCCGAGCAGGTCCTTCAGGTACTGTTCGACGGTGTTGTAGGGGGAAGGGAGGTTCCTGGTGAAGAAGACATCGATGGTCAGCGGCTCTTTCAGTGTGGACACCACGCTCCTGCTCACTTTTGACAGCGAGTACAACTTGCCTCTGGTGAGGTCACACCTGAAGAACAGGGTTGTTGCCACGAGGTTGATGAGCACAATGGCAACGATATAGACGGCGAATTTCATGTACCGCTTCTGTTTCATCATGACCTTACTCCTTACCGCTTTTCCTGCATGAGGAGATTGGCGCCGTAGAGCGCGATGAAGGCGATGCTTACGAAGTAGATGATATCACGCGAGTCGATGATGCCCTTTGCGATATTCTCGAAGTGGAAGCCGGCCCCCAGGTAGTGGATGAAGGGGAGCAGCGGCGCCGGGAAGAAAAAGAGCATCTTGTCCACAAGGCTTAAGCCGAAGCAGATGACCATGCCCGTTATGAAGGCGATGATCTGGTTGCGGGTGGTGGCGGAAGCGAAGATGCCGATGGCACTGTAGGTGCTTCCCAGGAGCACCGCGCCCAGGAACCCCCCGACGACCGGGCCCCAGTCGAGGTCGCCCATGAATGACGCCCAGACTGCGTACGACAGGGTGGGCAGCATCATGAGCGCCGTGAATGCGATGCAGGCCAGAAACTTGCCCATGATCACGTCTGAAAGTCTTACCGGCAATGTCAGCAGCATCTCGAAGCTGCCTATGTGCAGCTCCTCTGCAAAGAGCCGCATGGTAACGGCAGGTATCACGAAGGGGAAAATCAGGGGCAGCATGGAGAAGAAGGTCCTCAGGTTGGCCTGGTTCATGAGGAAGAAGGTGCTGAAAAAGAACCAGCCCGAGATGAGGAGAAAGATGCAGATCACGATATAGGCGATGGGTGATACGAAGTAGTCTTTGAGCTCTTTATTGAAGATGTGAAGTGCCTGGGTCATTCTATACCTCCTGAGTCAGCTCCCTGAAGATCTTCTCCAGGGACTTTCCTTCCTGCCGGAGTTCCAGGAGGGTCCAATCAGTGGCCTTGATGGCGCGGTAGATTGCCTCCCGGGGGTCGTTGGCGGCCTGAACGGTCAGCATCAGCCTCAGTTCGCCCGGCGAGGAGGGCTCGTCTTCGACGCGGGATATGCCGGTGATGTTCGAGAGCAGCTCATGGGCCCTGCCGGGGTCGGCATCCTTCAGGGTCAGGTGGATGGTCTTGTCCTGACCAGTGCCCATCCTGAGCATCTCGGTGCTGCCGTCCGCTGCGACGCGGCCCTTATCGATGATCACGATGCGGTCGCATGTGGCCTCGGCCTCGCTCAGGATGTGCGTGGACAGGATGATGGTCTTTTCCTTTCCGATGGCACGGATGATGTCCCTGATCTCCACGATCTGGTTCGGGTCGAGGCCTGAGGTGGGCTCGTCGAGCACGAGGATCTCCGGGTCGTCGATCATGGCGTGCGCGAGGCCCACCCGCTGCTTGAGTCCCTTGGAGAGCTCGCCCACGGTCTTGTGCATGATGCCTTTCAGCCCGCACAGCTCGGCCATGGACCTGATGCGGGATGCCTTGGCGTCTCCCTTGAGTCCCCTGACCTTTGCCACGTAGTCCAGATAGTCGTAGACAAGCATGTTGTGGTACAGCGGCGCAGACTCGGGGAGGTACCCCATGAGCTGCTTGATTTTCAGCATGTCGTCGGTTGTGGAGAGGTCTTTGACATGGATGCTGCCGGATGTGGGCTCCAGATACCCGGTGAGCATGCGCAGAGTGGTTGTCTTTCCTGCACCGTTGGGGCCCAGGAGGCCCGTGACCTCGCCCTTGCGGATATCGAGGTCGAGACTGTCCACGGCACAGAGATCGCCGTAAAACTTCGTAAGCTTTTCAACATGAATCATTGCTCTTCCCCCTGTACCTCTAAGAACATGGGTGTTTTATAGAAGCGTGACCAGCTGTCACTGGTGAACTCATAAAGAAGATTTTTCAGGCTTTGTCAATATGGAAAGGATGGTGCCTTTTCATGGAAACGCATGAAAAAAGGTCATAGGGTAAGCATATCCGTTCCGGACCGGGGTTCTGCCTGGGAGAAGTATTCCACCTTGTGCGCCCTCCGGTTTCGACGTCCCCCGGAGAGTGAATCGACCGGATATCTTATCCTATGTGCCTTCAGTCTCCCTTAAAGTCGATCCAGAACCCCCCTGTCAGGCGAACCGAGGTTCCGAACCCATCAGTGACGTTCAAGGTCCTTGCGATATCCAGATTGTCGTAGAAGACTCCTGCATTACTCGCCTTGGGGAAACCGAAAGATATGAGCGTGTCCCTGCCATCCCTGGACTCTATGCTTTCCGCATATTTTTTCAGATCGACATTCCCTGTTGTGAGCTCGCCTATATTCACCGAGGAATCATTCTCCCAGCTGTTATCAAAGACCCAGTTGAAGCTGTCTCCCTGCCCGAGCTTGCCGTCTTTATTCTCATCCGTCCATTTCAACCAGAGGTTGTCTTTAGTCGTGGAAACACTGCTCGGCGGAAAGGTATCGCTCGGTATGGCGACCGCTAGTCCATCTCTGAACTTATATTTGTTCATGCATTCTTTGGTGGATACGACGAGATCGATCTGGTCCATCAGAAGGCTGACAAGAGTGGCCGTGAGGGCCGCCTCCTGCTGCCATTGATTCGTGCTCGACTTGAGCAGGTCGTCGATCTGATTCCACGTGAGTGTCTGAGACTCTGATCCGAATTCAAGCTTCACCCCTTTAGCGGGCGAATCCACAAAAGTGACGGTGATATAATTCCCGCCGGAGAAAAGACGGAACTTTCCTTCTGTAGGGAGTGCGGACCCTGTGTTCACAATCGAATCTATCAGTTGCATGGTGAATGTGGCTGAGGATTTGTCATCCCAATTTATTGCTATCTTGAACTGGTTGGGCAGCCCGTTTATGGAATATTTCTTCTCTTTCACAGAATAATTTCCGGTTATCGGCTCCGAGGTATCGATGGTTATCGCAGCAGGTTTGGAATTGATGGCAAGTTCTGCACTCAAAGGACTGAGATTCGCACTCGACTTGTCAAAGACCTGGAGAGTGAAATTATAGGAATCCAGAGTCTGGATCACGTCTTCGCTCGCTACTGTTCCATGATGGCTACTGCCGGAGCAGGAAAGGCACATGAGACATACGGGCAGGGCAAGATATTTCGTGGCACAACTCAATGATTTTAAGAGATCGCTCACAACCCCCTCCTTTCGTCGTGTGACTGACACTCAACGATGCCGATAAATCGATCATTCATGAAATTTCATACAATATACTGATAGCATAAAAGATATATTTCATACAGACATTTAATCAACGGGTATTGAGAGCAGAAGCAAAGAAGCGTTCTTGAGACAGGATCGTGATTATGGTGTATAGGATGGATGATAAACCCGAACGATAAATATGAGGAGATGACTTCATATGAAAGCCATGGTGCTGGACAAGATAGGTAACCTTGAAGATATACAATCTCCTCTGGAGCCCATGGACCTTCCCATCCCTGACCCTGAGAGCAATGAGATCCTCATAAGGGTGAAGGCCTGCGGGGTCTGTCACACCGAGATCGATGAGATCGAGGGGCGCACACCACCTCCGCATCTTCCGGTGGTGCCCGGCCACCAAGCGGTGGGGGAGGTTATCGGCATGGGAGCCCATGCCAGGCGGTTCAAAGGCGGGGAACGGGTAGGCGTGGGATGGATCTATTCGGCGTGCGGGAAATGCCAGTTCTGTCTCAACGGCCAGGAAAATCTCTGCAAGGACTTCCAGGCAACAGGGCGTGATGCGGACGGGGGATATGCGGAGTACATGAAGGTCCCTGAGAATTTTGCGTACCCTATACCCGGAGTATTTACCGATGCCGAGGCGGCGCCCCTGCTCTGTGCAGGCGCCATCGGGTACCGGTCCCTAAGGCTCGCCGGGCTTGATGATGGGCAGAACCTGGGCCTCACCGGGTTCGGCGCTTCGGCCCATCTCGTGCTCATGATGGTGAAGCACCGGTATCCCGGTACCAGGGTTTATGTATTCGCCAGGAGCGAGAAAGAACGGGAGTTTGCCATGGAGCTCGGCGCGGCCTGGGCTGGTGATACCGACGACAGGCCGACCGAGAAGCTCCATGCCATCATCGACACCACGCCTGTCTGGAGGCCTGTGGTGGAGGCGCTCGACAGCCTCCAGCCAGGAGGCAGACTCGTGATCAACGCCATCCGCAAGGAGGACACGGACAAGGATTACCTGCTGAAGATCGACTATCCCATCCATCTCTGGATGGAAAAAGAGATCAAGAGCGTAGCCAATGTGACGGGCAGGGACATCCGCGAGTTCCTGAGCCTGGCTGCCGAGATACCCATCCGGCCCGAGGTCCAGGAATATCCTCTGGAAGAGGCGAATACCGCGCTCATGGAGCTCAAGCAGCGCAGGATCCGTGGGGCCAAGGTGCTCATGATAGACTGATGGCTTCCACTTATGATACCTCTTACCTTTCCTGAAAAAGTCAGTATTATTAGGTACGGCAGAGGTGAAAACGGTGAAAGAGCTCATCAGATACCTGGCCGAGTTTGAGTGTACGGTGGGAAACCTCTACGCGGATGCCGCCGAATACTTCAGCTATGACCCCGACCTGAGCGCCTTCCTGAGGGACCTCGAACAGGACGAGATAACATTCTATGACACCATGAACCGCATCGACGACATGGCCGGCGACAGGCTCGACGGTTATCGTTCCGACGTCGTGGCCGACAGGAAAACCAGGGAGAAGCTGGAGAACCCTGTCATCAAGTTCCGCGAGCGGCTTTCCCGCGGGAGCCTCAATGAGGCGGGATTGGTCGGCCTCCTCATGGACATCGTCTATTCCGAATGGAATGATATCTTTATCTATGTGATCGAAACCATGAAGGATAGTGATCCGGAATTCCTGCATACCACCGCCCATCTTGAAGCCCACAGGGAGAAGATCATCCGGTTCACTGAGAAGAGATCCGGGCTTGCTCATCTGCTCAACCGGCACAGGGAGGTCATGCGGGCGTGGGATGAGAAGATCCTAATCATCGATGATGATAAAGCGCTCCTGAAGCTGCTTACCTCTTATCTGAGAAGGTACTATGAAGTGGATTCGACCTCGGACGGATCGGATGCGCTCCTGAAGATCTCCGGGCGGTACTATGACCTTATCATGTCAGACCTTGTGGTTCCCGAGGTCAGCGGCATCGAGATCTATAGAGAGGCGGCCAAGTACGATGAGAATATTGCAAAGAGGTTCCTCTTCGTTACCGGCAGCATATCCCCCGAATATGAGAAATTTTTCGAGCAGGAGGGCCTGGAATATATGAGCAAGCCGCTCTCCCTGCCGGTTGTGGATGAGAAGATACAGGAGATCCTGGGCAGGGGGTATACCGACCCGGCTGCCTGATTCCAAATCCTTCAGTCCTTCACCGTGAATTTATCAGGATTATATCTTAAAAAGGGGAATATCCGGGCGAAACCCCTGCATAGGCCCTTGGCATTCATCATGGATGCATAGTGAACATAGGTGGGATCTTTGGAGAGATGCCGCTCTTCCGTAATCGCCCTGATGTAGTAGATGATATTGAGTATGAGCAGCAGGATCGAGTTCTTTGCCGCGTCCGATAAACTCACCCGGGAGATAAAGGGTATCGATATCAGCCACCAGGAAAGGTTCTTGCTCAGATACGCAGGGTGTTTCATGAATCGGTAGGGGCCGTTTGTCAATATTCCCCGGTGGGTAAGGTTTGAAAAACGGATTCCGAAGGGGATCGTGGCATACAGATAGACGGACAGGAGAAAGAGTATGGCGGATCCCCAGATGATGTACCCGTATTGGTGCGTCCAGAGCCAATCGCCCCAGTAGAGGTTGTCATCGTAGTTGAGGTAGCTGTTATAGATGAATCCCCAGAACGGCTTGTAGCAGATAACGGCTGCCATCCAACCCAGAACAGTCGGTTCGACGGAGCGCATGTGGGAGTCGAATATCCTCAGGGTCAGGAGATAACCTCCGCACACGAACGCAAGGTCGACGGTAAATATCAGGTTGTACGCGTAATCATAGAAAAGTCTGAAACTGCTCAATGATTTGATGAGACCGTGCATCTTGATGAAATTGATATTATTGACGAGGAAGCTGAACATGATGGCGAGAAAAAACGTTTTTACCAGCCAGCCGAGCAGGTGCTGCACGATGACATGCCTGTCCAGGACCTTCCAGTTACCTAATACAAGCATCCCCATATGCCAGTACCCGTCGCGGGGATTGGTCGAGAAACCGTCCAGAATGATGAAATACGGTATCCCCCCGATGAGTATGGCCGGCAGGATGTATCTGATGAATTTCCAGTATGGATCATAGAATGAGGTATGGTATTCAGGGAAAACCCAATAATACAATGCCGCCAGGCCCAGGGTGAAATAGAGACCGACTATCTTGACGAAGACCCTCTTCAGGTCCAACGGTTTGGAAGACGTGAAGTCCAGACCGGTGGAAGGACGGTTGCAGGTCTTGAGGAAGATAAGCTCGAGGACAATGATCGACGTCGAGAGGATGAGTATGGCGAAGATCGAGCCATAGACCGCGTCCAGATCGAGATAGTTAATGAAATAGAGCGACCCGAAGAAACACAGCAGTCCGGTCAGGTTGATGGGCATTGATGTACATGACTCGGGCAAGACCTGGTCCTGGGGTAGCATGCTATCCTGCATCTGATTTTTATCGGGTTTTTCCCTTGTGATCTTTATGTAACCCGTCCACCCATGTCAATAATTTTACGAGGATGTTTTTCGCATAAGGGCATCAAGCTCTTCATAGTAAGACCGGTTCAGGTACATGGTCTTTCCAGGCAGAGCAGTGAGTTTGCCCTCAGCGAAAAGCCGTTCCAGTGCGAGCCCGGTGAGGAGCTTGTTATGGTCCCATGGCATGAGTCTGACTCCGTAGGCCTTTCTGAGGAAGTCCGTGAGATAAACGATGTGCATATCCGAATCCCCGCCCTTGGCCTCCACTTCGATCTCGTGGTGGAGGACCCGGCATTCGTTGATGAAATAGCATGTCGCATCGAGGGCTATCTCGGCTATGATCCCCTCACCGTGCTCAATGTCGGCAGCAGCGTTCAGGGTGATTCTCCGTGTCTCTCTCTTGTGGATCACTGAGAGCCCCATATCTTTAAGGAACTTATCAGGGGTCTCTTGAGCGGGGTTTCTACCTCCGGCCGGGAGGGAGATGCCCTCCAGATGCGAAATGATTTCTTCACGGTTATCCTGTGACCAGGAGAGCTCGATCTCGTCTCTGAGTTTTACCCCCGACTCATCGGAACGCTCGTCCTGCTTGATGCAGAAGATGACGCCTTTCCCCACCTGGCGGATCCTCAATGCTATGCCGCGGGTGGAAAGGGAACGGTCCGTGGTGTCATAATAGGTGTCCTTGAGGGACTGAGTTCTGTTTCGCTTGAGCCGATATGTGCCGAGGGACTTTTTGGATGCAATCTCCTCCATGACGGCCCCCGGCTCATCCCCCAGGATGACAAGCTTTGTCTCTCTCTCCACAGGCATGGCGAACCCCCTGAAACAAGATATATGCATGAAACCGCCTGACGATGCAATGGAGGTGATGAGGGAACCGGTGACCGGCATCAGCTTTTCACGTATCCATGAAAACCTTCACCTGCCAAAGATGCTTTTCTGGACACGTGACTGCTTTATGATTACTATATCCAGCGGTGTCATCCCAGGGAAACGGCTCAAGACAGGTTTGATCCTCGCTGTTTCTTTTCAGTTCAGGGAACTATCCGGCCGGTCCTTGAGAGAGCCCCCGAGGAGGAAGGGTCATGGTGGAAAAGGTTATCATAATGGGTGCCGCCGGCAGGGACTTCCACAACTTCAATATCTACTTCAAAGACAACCCGCGCTACCGTGTTGTGGCGTTCACTGCAGCCCAGATCCCGGACATCGAGCAGAGGTCGTACCCGAAAGAGCTCGCAGGGGATCTCTACCCGGATGGCATCCCCATCTATCCCGAGGCCATGCTGGCCAAGCTGATCACCGACAACCAGGCGGACCTGGCGGCCTTTTCCTACAGTGATGTGCCGCATGTGGAGCTCATGCACAAGGCTTCCATCGTCATGGCCTGCGGCGCCGACTTTATCATGATCGGGGCCACCTACACCATGCTCAAGGCCGACAGGCCCGTGGTGGCGGTTTGCGCCGTCCGTACGGGATGCGGAAAATCGCAGACCACGAGAAAGGTGTGCACCATCCTCAACGGGCTGGGCAGGAAGGTCGTGGTCGTCCGCCACCCCATGCCCTACGGTGACCTTCTGGCCCAGGAGGTGCAGCGTTTCTCCACCTATGAGGATTTCGAGCGCCACAAGTGCACCATCGAGGAGCGCGAGGAATACGAGCCCATTGTGGACCAGGGCATCGTCGTCTATGCCGGTGTCGATTACGGCAAGATCCTGAAGCAGGCGCAGGAAGAGGCGGATATCATCGTGTGGGACGGGGGGAACAACGACACCCCTTTCTACAGGCCCGATGTGCATATCGTGCTCTTCGACCCGCACCGGCCCGGCCACGAGCTTCTCTACTACCCCGGCGAGACCAACATGCGCATGGCCCGGATAGCCGTTATCAACAAGGTTGACAGTGCGGAGCCTTCCCGGGTGGAGCAGGTAAGGGCCAACATCGAGAAATATAACCCTTCGGCCCGCATCATCCTGGCATCTTCTCCGGTGATCGTGAGCGAGCCCGAGCGCGTCAGGGGCTCCCGTGTGCTGGTTGTGGAAGACGGCCCCACGCTCACCCACGGAGAGATGGCCTTCGGGGCCGGATCGATAGCAGCCCGGGTCTTCGGCGCCTTAGAGATCGTTGATCCCCGGCCCTATGCTGCGGGTTCAATAAAAGACACCTACGAGGCATACCCCCACATCGGCCCGGTGCTGCCCGCCATGGGCTACAGCGCGGATCAGATAGCGGATCTTGAGCAGACCATCAATGCATCCCGGTGCGACCTGGTGCTCTTCGCCACCCCCATCCAGCTTACCCGGATCGTTTCCATAAACAAGCCGGCCATCCGTGTGCGCTACGAATATGAAGACTTTTGCGAGCCCCTATTGAAGGATGCCCTGCTGGACGAGCTCAAAGGCAGGGGGCTGATCTAGCCATGTCAAAAACAGGTAAAACGGTCCACCGGGACAGACCCATTCTCCTGGTCGCACTGGGCGGGAACGCTCTCATCCGCAAGGGCCAGCAGGGGACCATTGATGAGCAGTTCGAAAATCTCAGGGTGCCCATCAGCCAGATAGCACGGCTCACAAGAGATTATCGCATCATCATCACTCACGGGAACGGACCCCAGGTGGGCAACCTCCTGCTCCAGCAGGAGTGCTGCAGCGACGTACCCAGGATGCCCCTGGAGATACTGGTGGCGCAGACCCAGGGGCAGATAGGCTACATGATCGAGTCAACGCTGGACAGCGAGCTCATGCGCCAGGGTATCGCCACCAGCAAACCCCTGGTCAGCCTCATCAGCTATGTTGTCGTGGATGAGAACAGCCAGGCGTTCAGGAACCCCACCAAGCCCATAGGTCCGGCCTACCCGGGTGAGGCGGCCCGGAAGCCGCCCTATCCGATGAAAAAGACCGAGAAGGGCTACCGGCGGGTCGTGGCTTCGCCGGAGCCGGTCACCATCGTGGAGAAGAACGAGATCGTGAAGCTCATCGAGATGGACTTCGTGGTCATCTGCTGCGGCGGTGGAGGGATACCGGTGGTGCGGGAGGGCAGGTCGTTCGCCGGGGTGGATGCGGTCATCGACAAAGACCTCGCCAGCTCCAAGCTGGCCCTCGAGGTGGGCGTGGACACCTTCATCATTGCAACCGATGTGTTCGGCGTAGCTGTCGACTATGAAAGAGAAGCAAGGCGGTTTCTGCAAACCATCACCATAGACGATGCCAAGACATATATTGCAAAGGGGCAGTTTCCCGAGGGCTCCATGCTTCCCAAGATCCAGGCTGCAACGGCCTTTATCAAAGGAGGGGGCAGGCGGGCGGTTATCACTGCCATAGAATCCATCGAGGATGCTGTTGCAGGGAAGGCGGGCACCGAGATCACGCTTTAGCTATTATTTGCAATAAGCTCAGTGGGCATTATCATAGTAATTAATGCATTGAAAAGAGGAGGTATCTGAAGTGGGCGACCTTTATACGGAAAAACCCTGGCTGAAGAATTATGACCGGAATGTACCGCCGACCCTCACCTATGACGGCAAGACCTTTGCGGAAAAATTCAGCGATATGGTCCGTACATATCCCGACAAGACAGCCCTTATCTATATGGGTACAAAGCTGTCATACCGTGATATCGATACCTTGTCCAACCGACTTGCCCATTTTCTCATCAAGAGCGGGTTGATGCCCGACGATGTAGTGGGTCTCCACATGCCGAATATCCCGGCGCATTATCTCAGCATCCTCGCCGTCCAGAAGGCGGGCTGCGTATCCACCGGGCTTTCTCCCCTGCTCACCCCCCATGAGATGGAGCACCAGCTCAACGACTCACAGGCCAAGGTCATCATAAGCGTGGATCTCCTTTTCAATAAGATTGCGGAGGTTGCTGACAGAACGAAATTCTCCACCGTGATCGTCTCCGGGATAGCCGATTTTCTGCCTGGTGTGAAGAGGGTCCTCGGCAAGTTGTTGAAGAAAATACCCACAGGCGTGATAACTCCTCTGCCCGGCAAGAAAGTGCTGAAATTCATGGATGCCGTCAAGGGGATGCCCCAGGATCAGGTTATGGTAAAACGGAGCATCGACGACACGATCTTCATGATGTATACCGGAGGCACCACCGGACCCTCAAAAGGTTCACTGATCACCCAGCGCAGCTACATGTCCAATCGGGCGCAAACAGTTGCTTGGCTTGACATAGACCCCGATTTTTTAGCGCTCTCAGCCTTCCCGCTCTTCCACATCGCAGGGCTCGCCTTCGGCGGATTCTCCCTAACCGTGGGCGGCACCCAGATCTGCGTGCCGAATCCGCGGGACACCCATTTTATCATCAACGCAATCAAGGACTATAAACCTCATGCCATTGTGAATGTGCCGACCGTGTTCTTTGAATTGATGAAGAATCCCGAATTCGCCAAACTGGACCTGAGCTGCATCAAGTGGTGCCTCAGTGCAGCTGCGCCGTTTCCACCCGAGTATATCGGGGAGCTCGAAGGCATCATCGGCAAAGGTAAATTCATCGAACTGTACGGGATGACGGAAACCTCCCCGGTGACGTGCTGCAATCCCCGTTATGGGATAAAGAAACCGTCCTCCATCGGCATGCCCCTGCCTGACACCGAGTTCAAGCTCATCGATCCCGAAACGAAACAGGAAGCGAAACCCGGTGAGCCGGGCGAGATTGCCATACGGGGGCCGCAGCTCATGAAGGGATACTACAACCGGCCCGAGGAAACGGCCAACAGCATCAGGGACGGATGGATGTTCACGGGAGATGTGGCCAGGATGGATGAGGATGGTTATTTCTACCTTGTGGACCGGCTCAAGGACATGGTCATTGTATCAGGGTTCAAGGTCTTCACCCGCGAGCTCGACGATGTGCTCACAAAACATCCGGATATAGAGCTCGCAGCCTCCGTGGGCATTCAGGACCCGGACCGGCCCGGATCCGAGAGGGTGGGCGTCGCCATAGTGCTCAAGCCGGGCATTGAAAAGAGCGAGGCTGAGAGAGAGAAGATCATCAAGTATCTGAGGGAAAACGTGGCCCCCTACAAGGTGCCGAAAACCATCGAGTTCATGGACCAGCTTCCTACGAGCGCCGTGGGCAAGGTCCTGAAGCGTGAGCTCAGGAGAATCATGAACCGGCCGTGATGGAGTAATAAGCTATTATACCCGATGGTACTTTTTGATATCACATCCAGGTATAATTCCCTTGAAGCCTTTCTCTACGACTACCTGGTGGCTCCGGCCGTTTTTGATACGCTGCTGCCGTTCAAGGATACGGTTTTTGCAATGATGAAAGAAGGCTCCAGGATTCTCGATATCGGTTGCGGCGGCGGCCAGCTTGCCGTCGAGCTCGCAAAGGCAAAGAAGGGCCTTGACGTCACTGGAGTAGATCTCTCTATCAGCCAGCTGAGACGGGCAAAGCTCCGGAGCATGAAGGCAGAGGTAAAGGTTGATTTCATCCGGGCATCCGCTCTCGGGTTGCCCTTACCCGATGAATCGATTGACCTCGTATATAGTGTAGATTCCATCAAACACTGGCCTGACAGGGGTAGAGGTCTCAGAGAGTGTGTACGCGTGATCAAGCCCGGAGGAATGCTTTTTATATCAGAGGTCAACAGGGACTGCACCCTGGGGCAGGGCATGCGGTTTGTCCGTAACTGGCGCATGCCTGCCGTCTTGAGGCCCTTCTCTGTTTTGTCCTTTTTTCTTTTCGCCGTTCTGAGGTCACTCACCCTTGATGAGGCACGTGCCTTGGCCGTGCCTCTTGCCCTGGATGATGTCAGTGTCGCCCCCGACCTTGCCGGCATCAACTGGACAATCAAGGCAATAAAACCTCGCCGCGCATAAAGCACATGCGATGTGAAAGATCCGTTATTCCAATTCTAAATCAAGCGGTATCTTTGACTAAGGCCATCCTCTGGCCTTCGCCCTTCGGGCGCACGTGAAGTGCGTCCAATTCGTCTATCCTGACGAATTGTTTCGGCTGCGTCATCGGCTCCTCGGAGTACACTAAAAAGTACACCTGCGTCGCCTCTTCCTTGCCTCCTCGATGTCATCTTGATTTAGAAGAGGATACTGCGATGAACAGGACCCCTCCCACCACCTCAACGCCCCATCCACTGGAAGACATTTGGCTCCGGGGTCTTTACCGCCACTGCAGCAACCAAGGGAAAGAATGGCAACGGGTCATGTTGATGAAGATAAGGCCTGCCTTACCCGCCCATATCTTTTCGTCCGTTATAAAAATAGCAACTGTTAAACGACTATTAGTTTATCGTTTAATAGTTAACATATTAACAATTATACAAAGAAGTGGTCAATGCTGATATCATAATATGCGAGGATACGGTTTTGGCATGGCTGAGCCCTTTCAGGATCGGCCGGGGAAGGAGACCAAACGGTCTTTTCAATGATATCAAGGATCTGTATGAGCTTTTTGATTTCCTTGCCCCCCACGAGCTCTTCCATCTTCCTGTTGAGCGTCTGGGCGACAGGCAGCAGCTTGACGGCCAGTTCCTTGCCTTTGGGCGTGAGATGGATCTTCATGGCTCTCCGGTCTTCCTTGTCAACATAATAGTGCCTGGTAAGGTGAATAACATCTTGTTCTCATTGTCATTATTTCATTCGCGCAGGAATCGAACGAGAGTATGTTCTTGAAACTTCTTTATTTGATTCTATCCTTAATAAGGAAAACCATGAAAGGAGACCATATATGCAAACCCTTGTGAAACCCGATATGCCCGACTGGATCAATGACATGCTTCCCGAAGGAGTAAGCCGCAAGGTCGTGGATGTCGGAGGACAGCTCATGCATGTCATGGAGTGGGGTGAGGGAATGCCGGTGCTCATGCTCCACGGCAACCCCACCTGGGGCTTCCTGTACCGCAAGATTGTGCATCACCTGAGGGATATGCAGCTGCACTGTATCGTACCGGATCTCATCGGTCTCGGCTTTTCCGGCAAGCCGCGGTCGATGAAGGATCACAGCCTTCTCAACCACGCTGCCTGGCTTGGTTCATTTGTGGATTCCTTAAGTCTTGATGGAATGATCCTCGTCTGCCAGGACTGGGGAGGCCCCATCGGGGTAAGAACTATGGCGGACCGGCCTCATCTGCTGAAAGGCCTGGTGGTCCTGAACACCGCACTGAGACCGCCCCACCAGGGATTCCGCCCGACCTTGTTTCACCGTTTCAGCAATCTTCCCTTGATAAGCGACTTTGTTTTCAGGCTCCTGGGTTTCCCGCAGAATATCCTGCACAGGGTGCAGGGAGACCCGTCGTCGATTCAGGGCAAGGTTGCACAAGCCTACCGATACCCGCTGCGCCGCATATCCGACCGGATTGCCCCCCTGGCACTTGCCCGCATGGTTCCTTCGTCCCTCACACACCCAAGCGTCAGGGAGCTTGAGGTGTGTGAGGGATTCATCCGGACCTTCAAAGGACCGGGTGCCATGGTATGGGGAGATAAAGACCCCATACTCGGCAGGGTGCTCAAGAGGATGACTGAGCTCATGCCCGATGCACCCGTGCAGCGCACCAATGCAGGGCACTTCATCCAGGAGGAAGAACCCGAGGCAATTGCCGGGGCGATAAGAGAGGTTTATCGACACTGCACAGTATAAAAAGCTTGAAGATCTGTTGCCAACAACATTAGATTACATTAACAAATCAACGATTGAACACCTTAAAATGAAGAGGCAGGACCCAAATAGCCCTGCCATATTGCCCAAGTTAAACTTAGATACTTATTTTTTTCCTTATTCCAACAAATCCGAGCAAACTAGACCCGAAAAGCCACGCAGCAGCGGGAATCGGGACAGGTGAAGGGTAGACTATGAG
>DATKLV010000379.1:0-7745 GCA_035542255.1 Desulfomonilia bacterium
AGAGACGGTCATGCCATCGATCTGGCGACCACACTGCAAAAGAGGAGCGATGAGCATGTGGCCAAGCTCGGCAAAGGACCGCAACGTAAGGAAGAAGGTGTCAAAGACAAGCTCGGAATAACCGTTATGGATATCACCCCCGAGGTGCAGAGAGAGTTCAACATCCCTGAGCCGGGAGGCGTCATCGTAACCGACGTAAACCCCAAGGGCAGTGCAGCCAGAGGCCAGATCATGAAGATGGACATAATCAGGGAAGTCGATCGAAAGCCGGTGAATACGGCAGAGGAATATCTTGCCGCTGTTTCTGCCAAGAAGAAGGGCCAGACGGTGCTGCTTCTTGTAGTAAGGGGGTCAAAGCCTTTGTACGTAGCAGTCGATGTCGAGTGAAGATTTTAGCCCCTGCCAAGATCAATATCTACCTCGAAGTAGTCGGCAAGAGGCCGGACTGCTACCATGAGCTGCGAACCATTATGGTGCCGCTCGCTTTCGGCGACGATATCTTCATCGAACCCGCATCAAGCGGTATTTCCCTTGAGGCCGATGGATGCGGATGCTCCGATCAGGATAATCTGGCCTATAGGGCAGCGCGTCTTTTTTTCGCCAGGACAGGCATCGGCCGGGGCATCATTATCAGGATGATAAAAAGGATACCGGTCGGTGCCGGACTTGGCGGAGGCAGCAGCGATGCTTCGAGCGTCCTTATCGGCATGAATGCGCTCTTCGATACAGGACTCGAGGCCCAAGAGCTTGCAGCCCTTGCGGGCGAGCTGGGCGCCGATTGCCCCTTTTTCATCTATCGCAGGCCCATGCTCATGGGCTCCCGGGGAGATGCCCCGATCTCTGAGGTGAAGCTTAAGGAACGGGGATATCTTATCGTCGTGCCCCCGATCAACGTATCCACAGCCTTAATTTTCTCAAAATTCACCTTGCCATTGACTCTTGAGGAGGATAGAATTAAAATAGAGAAGATTAAGTATAATTGTATAATGCCGGAGAACTGGGTGAGAAATGACCTGGAATCTGTGGCTTGTAATATTTATCCCGAGCTTACGAGAATAAAGGGCGAGCTTATCAGTTCAGGGGCGCTGAAAGCAGGAATGTCGGGTAGCGGATCGGCTGTTTTTGGTGTTTACGAATCGGAAGCTCACCTGTGCAGTGCATTGAGCCGCCTCGCACGGCATGAGGGGTATAGTTATATACCCACAACAAGAATGACGGGGGATATGTATGGAGATAACAGAGGTCAAGGTCTTTCCGGTCAAGGATAATGACAAGCTTAAGGCATACGCATCGATTGTTTTTGATGACTGCTTTGTTATCCGTGACTTGAGGGTCATCAGCGGCACAACAGGATTATTCGTGGCCATGCCCTCCCGCAAGCGCAAAGACGGTTCCTTTCGGGACACTGCGCATCCCTTGAACATGGAAACGCGGGACAAGATAGAAAAGTCAATTCTCGAGTCGTACAAACTTAAGATTGCCAACGAAGTGTAATTCAACTATAGTTCCGTCCCGGTAACCGGATGGCTTCCACGGTACTGGGATGTCGTCTAAGGGCAGGACACGAGATTTTGGATCTCGTTATGGAGGTTCGAATCCTCCCGTCCCAGCCACATTCTGAACGGTGAAACTACCAGTGTGAAGGAGTTCATGTATATCCCGGTAACCGTGAAACTTCAGGATGGCTGGATATCCTCTCAAAATTAGGATGCAGGGCTGACACCCTCATAATAGTTGCTGGTGACCCAGGCCCATCCTGTACTTGGGGGTAGCGTACCATGAATTCGAGCATCTGCGTGTTGGCAGGGAACTCCAACAGGCCGCTCACCGAGAGCATCTGCAGGTTATTGGGAGTCGGGATCGGTCTTGGTGATGTCAAGCGGTTTTCCGATGGGGAGACCTCGGTGGACATCCATGAGAGTATCAGAGGCAAAGATATCTTTATCGTACAGTCGACATGTTCGCCGACGAATGAGCATCTCATGGAGCTCCTTGTGATGCTCGATGCTACAAAACGCGCATCAGCCAAAAGGGTTACGGCGGTTATCCCCTATTTCGGATATGCCCGCCAGGACCGGAAGGCATCACCTAGGGCACCTATCACTGCCAAGCTTGTGGCCAATCTGCTCACTGTGGCAGGGGCTGACAGGGTGCTTACCATGGATCTCCATGCAGGACAGATCCAGGGTTTCTTCGATATCCCGGTGGACAATCTCTACGCCAAGCCCGTGATGCTGGGTTATATCCGTGACAAGTATCCCGATGATCTGTGTATCGTAGCTCCTGATGCGGGTGGTGTGGAAAGGGCTAGGGCCTATGCCAAACCGCTGAAGGCCGAGCTTGCCATCATTGACAAAAGGCGCGAGCGGGCCAATGAGTCGAATGTGATGCACATCATAGGTGATGTGACGAGCAAGATCTGCCTCATCGTTGATGACATCGTCGACACCGCGGGAACCCTGACCAACGGAGCAGCCGCCCTCATGGATGCCGGTGCCAGAAAGGTCGTAGCATGCTGTTCTCATGCCGTGCTCTCAGGGCCGGCCATAAACCGTATCAGCACTTCGGGAATCGATGATCTCATCGTCACGGACACCATCCCCTTGAATGAAGAGGCTAAAGCTTGTGGCAAGATCACCGCGCTCAGCGTGGCCCCGCTGCTGGCCGAGGCCATCAAACGGATCTACACGGGCTCATCGGTGAGCGAGCTGTTCCTCTAGCCCCTTCCTATTTCAGGTCTGAACTGGAGCGACTCTGCTATGTGCTCGTCCTTGATGTCCGGACACTTTTCGAGATCTGCGATGGTCCTTGCCACCTTGATGACCCTGGTGAATCCCCTCATGCTCAGGTTGTATTTTCTCATGGCCGCAATGAGGATTTCTTTTGATGTCCGTTCAAGCCTGCATGTCTCTTCTAGAAGGTTATCAGGGGTTTTGGCATTCAGCCAGCCCCTGTTAATCTGTACGGATCGTGCATACTCGACCCGTTCACGGACGGTTACGGATGAGGGATTGTCCCTGTGATTCAGCACGCACTCGACATCCACCGGATCTACCCAGACATGGAGATCGATCCGGTCTATGAGCGGTCCTGAGAGACGCGAGCGATATTTGGCAACCTGGAGAGGCGGGCACCTGCACTCCCTTGACGGATGGCCGAGGTATCCGCACGGGCAAGGGTTCAATGCAGCCACGAGCTGAAAACTGGCGGGGAAGGTAAAGGCTGAGCTCGCCCGTGATACGGTCACCTTGCCGTCTTCAAGGGGTTGTCGCATGGATTCAAGGGCGCTTCTCCTGAACTCCAACAGCTCATCGAGAAAGAGGACCCCGTTATGGGCTAGGCTCACCTCGCCGGGCGACGGTATGGTCCCCCCGCCGATAAGTCCGGCGTCCGATATGGTGTGGTGCGGGGATCTGAAGGGCCGTATGCTGACTATCGTGTTTCTCGTGAGCTTGCCTGCAGCGGAATATATGGAGGTACACTCAAGGATCTCTTCCTTGGTCAAGGGGGGAAGGATAGTGGGCAGGCGTTTTGCCAGCATGGATTTGCCTGCTCCCGGGGGGCCGACCATGAGTAGATTATGGCCCCCTGCGGCTGCAATCTCTAGGGCGCGTTTTGGAAGGGCCTGTCCGCTGATCTCCGAAAGATCGAGATCAGTGATGGCGTGTGACTTGACATCTGATTGAGGCACCTGCCATAAGGTTATCTCCTCTCCCCTGATGAAGGCGAAGACCTCTTTGAGGCTTCTAACCGGCAGCACCTCAACCTCTGCAAGGAAGGCCTCCTGTGCATTCTGAATCGGGCAGATAATGCCTTTGAGCCCCAGGCGCTTGGTGAGAAAAGCGGCCGAGACAACACCGCGAACGGGCCGAACGCTGCCGTCAAGACCGAGCTCGCCCATGAAGAGATAGTCATTCAGTACACCCCGCCCAACCAGGCCCAATGCGGCAAGAATAGCCACCGAGACAGGCAGGTCGAATGTCCCGCCTTCCTTTCTCACGTCAGCAGGCGCGAGGTTGACGGTGATGCGCCTGGGTGGAAAGTCGAGGCCCGAATTCACGATGGCCGATCGTACCCGTTCCCTGCTCTCTTTGACCGCACTGTCGGGCAGGCCAACAATAGATATGCTCGGCAGACCTCCCTGTATGTCAGCTTCGACCACCACACCGAGCGCATCAGTCCCCCACAGGGTGGCTGATTGAACGCTCGCCATCATATTATACCATTTTAACAGAATCATAACCGTGTGTATAGGAGGACAATGGTAATGAATGGTAAAGTGAGGATGACAGGTTCTCCTATAACCAGACAAAAGGTCAAACTATCGCTAAAATGGTTATTCAGGCATTAAAGTGATTGATTTTAATTTCATTTTGATATAATGTATTGCTTCTTTTGATATCAGGTATGGATGATACTTGTGAAAAGTAAGATAATCATGTTGGTCGGATTATGTATCTTTTCCTTATCCGCCAATGCATCCGGGCAGTCTGCGAGAGAGGCTGTCGATAATCTTAAAAAGTTACAATCAAAATGTGAATCGGGTATCACCTATAATGAGTTCATGCGCGTCCTGACACCGGCAGAAGAGCCTGCAAGGCAATATCTCCAGAGCCCCGATGCAAACAGAACACCAGAGTTCTCTCAAACACTGACCTCACTCATTAATACCTATGAGTTTGCCAGGAGTGTCTGGATGGTCGAATATCCCAAGGTCGGTGTAGAGCTTTTCATTGTTTCAGCCGAGCATCCCGAGATTTACAACGAGATTATAAAAACCTATCCGGATGTTAAAGTACATAGAATTGACAATGGAGCTGAAAATGTTCCGTGTGTATTTATTGATGAAGTGATACCCAAGATATGGCCGAAGACCTCATTGGAAATGCAGAAGCTGTCTGATCTCCTGGTGGAAGTTGAAAAACCTCATGAGGAAACGAAGGCTCCGGAGAAAGTCGAAATGGCACAATCAGAAGATGCCCCTGGAGAAACCCCTGTGGAAGAGAAGGCCCCCGTTCCGGAACAGCCGGGGGATCCTGTAGATTTTCTGAAACAGCAGAATGATGCCCTGAAGAATGAGCTCGAAAAGCTCAAGCAGGAAAATAGCGAACTCAAAAAACAGCTTGAAACCTTGAAGGTTAAACCCAAAGTCAAATGAGCATAGCCTGAAGACCCCTCGGATATCTGATGCCCATGCCGGCCCGTAAGATCGCGCCGGTTCCCCCTACCTGCCGTTTTCCCGGATTTCCGTTATGAAGGCATCTACGAGATCCGGATCGAAACTTTTGCCGCTGAGCTTCCCGATGATTGCCAAGGCCTCTTCCAGAGGCTTTGCTTTCTGATAGGTCCTATTGGTCGTTAAGGCATCGAAGGTATCTGCAATCCCGATGATCTTGGCTCCGAGAGGGATTTGTTTATGAGAAAGTCCATGGGGATACCCGCTCCCGTCTTCACATTCATGATGGCTGATGACATAATCGATGATCGATGAGAGAAAGTCCAGATCCTTGAGGATGGCCTTTCCTATGAGGGGATGTTTCTTTATCTCATGCATTATTTCCCCTGAAGGGTGTTCGTTCTCGTTTTTGAAAACGTTGTCGCTGAACCCGATCTTGCCTATGTCATGGAGAAGGCCGCCTATCCGGATGTTCTCTGTCTCTTCTGGAGAGAGTCCTACCCGGAAGGCAAGTCTTTGGGCATAAAGGGAAACCCTCCTGGCATGACCTTCCGAATATTTGTCTCTTGCACCGAGGCTGTGGGCAATGGTTATCACGGTCTGGATGATGTTCTTCTTCATCTTGTCATTCAGGCGCTTGAGTTCTTCGTTAAGCTTTTCGAGATAGCACTCACGGGCCTCGATCTCCACCATCATCATACCGAAGGCCTCGGCTATACGTCTGATGGTCATGGATTGACCTTCCCTGGTGAATTCCGTCAGGTCCATCGAGTAGTTTCCTGCAGTCACCTGCTCCATGATCGCAATCATCTTTTCAACTTCCCATGATTGCAGCCGGTGGAAAGAAGTGGATTTCTTGCCTCTCATCAAAGCTTCTCCCTTAAGTAACCTATGCGAACCAGCGCGATAACTGCTTACAGGTATATCGGTCTGAAATGGGCAGATAAAAAGTCGGGCTATGGAATCTTATTCTCCTGCATGACTTTCGGATGTCCTCAGGAGGAGAGGTATTCGAGCATTTTCTTTATATCGGTCGTTGGCTTCCTGCAGGACAGATCCGTGCAGACATAGGCTGTTGACCTGTTTCCGATGGGAGTTTTTCCCTGGAGGAAAGAGGGTTCCTCTTCGTTCATGAGAGGGGGTTTGAGTCTGAACACTGCATTGGGGAGAAACCGGCCCCGCACGGCAGAGATCATATCGCAGGTATCCAGACGGTCCGGCTCACCCGCGATGACGACCTCAAAGCTCGGCCCGGTCATGAGATCCAGCGCGCACATCATGAATGTATGTGCAGAAGGTATGCGGTCCACCAGGCCGGAGAACGCCTTGCCCGTGTCAGCTGCAAGGTCTCTGAGGGCTGTCTCGCCCGTGAGCCCGGCGAGCCTCAGGAGGTTGAGCATTGCCACGGAATTACCGGATGGTATCGCATTGTCGGTGGCTGTCTTTATTCGCGCAATCGGCACAGCCTCATTCACGGAAGTCGAGAAGAAGCCCCCGCTCCCGCTGTCCCGAAAGCTCTTCAGAAATGCAGTGTTGAGATCCATGGCTGCCTTCAGGTAATGCGGTTTGAATGTCGACTCATAGAGCTCGATGAGGCCCCAGATGAAGAAGGAATAGTCGTCGATGCCCCCTTCGAGACGGGCAGTGCCGGCAAGGTAAACATGTTTCAGCGTCCCTTTCACGACCATGGTGTTCAGAAGGAACTCCGCAGCCTTCATTGCGGCATCCGTGTATGTTTCGCTGCCGAAAGCGGCGCCTGCCTTTGCAAGGGACGCTATCATGAGGCCGTTCCAGTCGGTGAGGGCCTTGTAGTCTTTGAAGGGTGCTTTTCTCCCGGAGCGTTTCAGACGGAGCTTTTCCAGAATGGATTCTGATTTATCTGCCAGGGCATCTATCTTAAGCCCCAGCCTTTCGATAAGATGGGCATCGTGGAGCTTCGTGTGGATGATGTTGAGGCCGTCTTTACTGCCTTCAGCAAAGTTGCCTTCGTCACGCAGCCCGAACAGATCCCTTGCTATGGTAAAGTCCCTGTCCCCCAGCACTGATCTCACCTCAGGAACAGTCCAGACATAGTATCTTCCTTCTCCAGCCTCGCTGTCTGCATCCTGGGCTGCGGCGAAGAGGCCTTCGGGGGTGCGAAGTTCGCGCAGCACATAGGTGAGGGTTTCCTCTGCCGTCTTCCTGAAATCCGACCTTCCCGTTACCTGGTAGGCCTCGGTGTAGGCGATGGCCATCAGTGCCTGATCATAGAGCATCTTCTCAAAGTGGGGGACGAGCCACTGCTCGTCCGTCGAATATCGGTGGAACCCGTAACCAACATGGTCATATATGCCGCCTGCACGCATGGAGACGAGCGTCGTCACCGCCATGTCAAGGGCCTCCCGGTCATTGGTTCGTCTGAAGTGCCGCAAGAGGAACATGATATGATGCGGCATGGGGAATACAGGCGCCGGACCGAACCCACCATATACCGGGTTGAACCGATTCTTGAGTTCGGCATAGGTCCTGTCCAGAAGCTGAGGGTCTAGGCTGCTTCCCGGATGTACGGAGGTCGTCTGCCTGATGAACC
>DATKLV010000380.1:0-6384 GCA_035542255.1 Desulfomonilia bacterium
GAGGGATTTCAACAAGAGGGCAGGTTTTACCAGCCAGCAGGACCGCCTGCCCGGTTATTTCAAAACCCAGCCCATCACGCCCCACAACGTGACCTTCAAGGTAAAGGACGAGGATCTCGACAAGGTCTATAACTGGTAGAAGCCTTGATAACCTGCATGGAAGAGCCATTGAAGACTCTTCCGTGCAGGTGTATACAAGTTATTCAATGCCCATCACGATAAAACTCTTTGCCAGTTTGCGTAAAGACCGGTTTGACGAAGATACCCGTGTGTATACCTCCGGAATTACCGGCAGGCGGATCGTTCAGGACATTGGCATACCGGAAAAGGAGATAAGGCTTGTTTTTGTGAACGGACGGCATGCCTCCTTGGAAGATCTGCTTGCAGATGGTGACACCCTGGCCCTATTTCCACCCATCGGGGGAGGGTGATATGGGCAAGCTGCACGATTATCTCATCTCCCGTGCAAAGGAAGGCATTCTCTCCTGCTCCGCAGAAGCCGAGGCTGCTTCGGAATTTGCCGTTTCCTTCAAGGACATCGAGATTGCAGCCCTTGAAGCGGAGATCGTACCGTCTCGCTATCTGAGGAACCGGAACACCCTGTCTTATACGGACCAGATTGTTCTGCTGAAGAGTCATGTGGCGATAGTCGGATGCGGAGGGTTGGGCGGCTACATCATTGAGGGGCTGGCCAGGCTGGGCATCGGGAAGATGACCGTCATCGACCCTGACAGCTTTGAAGAACACAATCTCAATCGCCAGATCCTGTGCACCATGGATGTCCTCGGCAAGCCGAAGGTTGAGGCTGCCCGGGCAAGGATAAAAACGGTTAATCCCGCAGTCGAGGTTGCTGCAATCAGAGATGCATTTTCCCAGGATAATGGCCGTCGGATGCTCATGGATGTTCAGGTCGTTCTGGATGGCCTGGATAATATACCCGTAAGGATTCAGTTGGGGGAGGTATGCAGTGCCCTGGGCATCCCCCTCATCCATGGGTCTATAGGCGGGTGGTACGGGCAGATAACAACTCAGATGCCGGGTCAGCATACTATCCTGGAGATATATCAGAATCATTCGGGTGATGAAGGAATAGAAAAGGCCCTGGGTAATCCTGCTTTTTCGCCTGCGCTCATAGCGAGCCTCCAGGCTGCCGAAGCCTGCAAGGTGCTCATTGGAACCGGGAATTGTCTTTCCCGGCGCATGCTCTTTTTCAATATGCTCGACATGGAGATGGAAATATTGGAGCTGTGAAGGGACATCATACGACTGTTCCAGGCGTCTATTCGTATGTCTATCCATGATGAATGATTCTAGTACTGCATTGTATTATTAAGTATGTCATTTTATACTTGGCGAGGCCATTTGCTTTCAGAAGCGAGTCCTTGTCAATGGGCTGCTCGTTCAGGAAAATACCTCTGCACCCTGCCCAGAATGACTCTGATCTCGTGGCGAGAAAGATCGAAAGATCCGACGTCTGTACGAGGACTCCTTCCCTGAGGAGATGCGGACCAAGGTCAGTCATCAAGAGATTGAAGAGTTTGATATGGACTGTGCCCTCTTTTAAGGTAAGCTGTTTTCCCGCTTCCTTATAGGTAATGGAATTCCTCAGGGTGGAATAAAACCCTCCCCGTCTCATGGCGGCACCGACCAGCCCCGGCATGGCAGCGGAGAGCGCCAGATGCGATCCATCCTTGATAATGGTCGAATCGAGGTCATCGACAGGACTTCCATCGAGAAAGATTGTCTGTATCTTTTCCCTTATGTAGTCGGGGCTTAAGCCGAGCCTGTTCATGAGGAAGCTCGACAGGGAGCATCCTGTATCAGCCTTGATCAGAAAACCCTGCTGCAAGATGAGAGACAGGGCGCCTAATCTGTTTTCATCCACGACGAAGAGCAACAGAGCCGTTTCATGATCATGCATAACCCGTAATCCCCCGGCCTTCTCTATGCAGCCTTTTCCCTTTACGGAAATCATTGACCTCTATCATGCCGTATAGTAGCAAAAAGCCTGAGTGATGCCACAAGAATCTGAAACGATCCTCAGTCCCATAATAGTTTCACAATTTTAAAAAAAGGGTGCGAGTTGATATTGAATCAGGACTATCCCTGGAGTATAATATAAGGCGACTTCTTCGGTGAACTCAAGTCGGCACATCTGAGGAACTTTCAGGAGACCCCCGGTGAAGATCACAAGATCCACTCACTAAATGGAGGACACATGAATATCTTTGTAGGAAATCTGTCGCGTGATGTTACCAATGAGGATCTCCAGCAGGCGTTTGCGGTGTTCGGTGAGGTGACATCCGCCAATGTGATTCGCGATAAATTCAGCGGTGATTCGCGCGGATTCGGATTCGTTGAAATGCCTGCCAAGGCCGCTGCCCAGGCTGCAATCGCCGGCTTGAACGGCAAGGACCTCAAGGGTCGTGCCATCAATGTCAATGAGGCCCGCCCCCGGGCTGATAATCGAGGCGGTGGAGGCGGTGGCGGCGACAGAGGCAGAAGACCCGGCGGGGGCGGTGGAGGAGGAAGGCGCCGCTTCTAGCACTCCCGGGATCGGCGATGCAATACGAAGCCGATCACGCATATTACGCTTGATCCAGCCGTAAGCAAGCCATAACCCGAATAGTCGGGGCGACCCCTGAGTCGCCCCTATACTTACCGTCTGCTCGAATGTTCTCCATCAATAATACCTTTTTGAAGAGTTCTTGAGCAGCCCGGTCGTAACGGCTGGCGGGATTGCGATAGCCCACCCTACAGGTAAGGCCCTTTGCCCCGGCATGCCGGACAAGTCTTTCCGAGATCCGTACGGTAGGCCTCGCCGCAGGAAGGGCAAAGGCCTATGTCTGATCGTTTCTTCCCGGGTGAGGTGATGTATGCGGGTTTCACCTTGACCTTTGCCGTGGAGTATATGACGGATCCTGCTCTGCGCAATTCATCGAGGATCTGTTGCCGGTCCTGGTCTTTCTTCGGTTTTTCCTTCAGGAACCACGCCCTGATGGCAGGCCAGTCCCGGAGCTTCCCGGCGTCGAGAAACACCCGGATGCCCTCGCCAGTGTACTTGTTGAAAAAGGTGAGCGCATAGCGGCTTGTATCTACGATCTTGAGCCACCGGTTGCCTATGGTGCACTGGGTAAGGAGCTGTACGGCATCGGGCAGGCAGTGCCGGCTCTCGCAGATAACATCGAAGAACTCTCCCTGGGGGAGATCGGCCCTCGCGATATCCACCATGATGCCCCCTGCCACGATCCCCGGCGCAATGCTGCCATGGAACGCCCTGATCTTTTCCAAGAAATCCTCGAAGCTGTACGGGCCGATGTTCATAGTATTCTCCCTTTTATGCGTTGTAGATTTGGACAAGGCGCCCTTTATGGGACCCCTCACCCCGACCCTATCCCCATTTCATGGGGAGAGAGGATTAAATGATAGTTCAGTAAACCGCTTCTTTGCCCCATCCCGAAGAGCCGACCGTTATTCTCCCTGGCAACCTCCAGAGTGAGTTGCTCAGGCCATAAACATCGGGTCCTCTCGCCCCCTTTTGGGGGAGAGGGACAGGGTGAGGGGGGTTTCCATCTTCCTGCCTCGTTCCATCAAACCGCATCCACCCTGCATGGCACATAGCGGTGGTGCGGTGTGGCGGCGAACCTGTCGCGGTTCGTGTTTTTGGTGAGGCGGTTCACGTTTGCTCCGTAGGCCTTTCCCTTATGTACCAGGCCGAATCCGTGGGGCATGAGCACCTGTCCCCTGCGGGTCGCATCCGTCACTTCAGCCTCGATGGTCACCTCTCCGGCCTCGGTTATCACCCGTACCATCTGCCCGTCCATGATGTTGAGTGCCGATGCATCATCCGGGTGCATTGCCAGCGTACAGGCCCGTTTGCCTTCATTCCATGCCGGGTCGCGCATGATGGTATTGGCGTTGGTGCTGATGTGGCGGCCTGCCTGGAGGAGGAGGGGGTAGTTCGGATCGGGTTTGAGAGCCTCTTCCTCGGACGCCGGCGTGATGCCCTTCACCCAGTCGGCCACCTCGGGGATGTGCACGTTCAGTCTGCCGTCATCGGTCTTCACGGAAGCGAAGTTGTCGTCTTTGTCCGCCATGCCGATGATGAGCCCTTCCGGATGGTCGAGGACTGCCTGGAAGAGCTCTTCACCCATCATGGGTCCCGGCTTGAATCCCGCCCTCGCGGCGCACTTCCGGAAATCCTTGGGAGCCACCTGGAGCATGCCCCACAGGGCCGCGAGATTTGCAGATCCGAGCTGCTCTCCCAGCGTCTTGGCAAGGACATACTGCATGTTGGGCAGCGCCCTGGGTTCGATGCCGGCATAGTTCATGAGTTCCATACCGAAGGTGAGGCGATCTTTCTTTGCCGCCTCCTTCAGGGATTCGGGAATGGGGGGGATCAAGCCGAGTTTGTCCGCGAGCTTTGTATGGATGCTGCTCAGCTCCATCCTCTCTCCTTCAGGCTCCACCACAGGCCTGCGCATCTGGAAATAGATCTCGGGGTAGGTCCAGGTGAAGAACGTTCCATCCCAGGATTCATAGCCTGATTTCGAAGGCAGTACATAATGGGATAGCGCAGCGGTCTCGGTCATGGCAAGCTCGCAGGTGACCAGCAGGTCGAGCTTCTTGAATGCCTTTTCGTACATAGTGGTATCGGCAAAGGAGCGCAAGGGATTCGACTGGCAGCACAGCACGGCGCGCAGCCGCTCGGGGTTCTCGGAGAGGATCTCTTCGGGCATGACATTGGGCGGGAAGACCCCCATGAGGGCAGGGAAGCCGGTTGTCATGGTGCGCCAGGTCTTGGGGTCGCGCTCGTCCGTATGCGCACCGATGGGCATGAGCTGGCCAGGGATGACATTGCCGCCTGCCACGCAGAACCTGCCGCATATGGCCACGAGGACAAGCTCGAGGTACGTCGTCACTGTGCTGTGACGGTTCATGTACACACCCAGGTCCGTGTGCAGGCACCACTTGCGTGTGGCCAGCAGGCGGCAGAGCTCATGGACTTTCTGGTATTCAAGCTCGCACACCTTGACGGCGGCCTTGGCATCGAAGTCCCTGAACCAGGGCTCGATCTCGGCGAAGCCGCTCACGTGCCTTTCGATGTATTCCCTGTCGTGCCAGCCCTCGGAGAGGATGATGGCGATCATGGCCCTGGCGAGGAGCGCATCCGTGCCGGGGCGTATGGCCAGGTGGATGTCCGCGATCTCGGCGGTCTCCGATCTTCTCGGGTCGATCACCACGAGCAGCTTGTCAGGGTCTTTCGAGAATTCTTTGAGCACGAGCGGGGCCCGAGGCATCTGGTGGCTCTGCATGCCGTTCCAGCCGACGGCCAGGATCATGTCCGAGGCGTGCTCGTCGGGTATGCCGAAGAGGTACTGCTTGCCCGTGATGCGGCCGTGTGCCCAGAAGATGCCCGTGAGCTCCTGGGCCAGGGCGTTGTAGTGGTAGCGGGAGCCCAGGGCCCGCATGAGCCTCACCCCGAATGCGGCCTCGAAATGGCAGCCCTGGCCGCCGCCTCCCATATAGGCAAAGCTGCGGGGGCCGTAGGTATCTATGACGGATCTCAGCTTGTCTGAGATCTCTTCTATGGCTGTTTCCCATGAGATCCTCTCGAACTTGTCCCCCATACGCTTGAGCGGGTGGCTCAGCCGGTCCGCGTGGTGCTGGTGAAAGGCGATGTTAGCCCCCTTGCGGCACACATAGCCTTTGGAGCGCGGATTGTCCTTGTCCCCCTTGACCTTGGCGATCCGGTTGTCCTCCACGAATACCTCAAGCCCGCAGTTCTGTGCGCAGAGCACGCAGCCGGTCTTCTTCCATTCACCCATCATTTGCCCCCTTATTTTGCTTCAAGATCTGTTCAAAGACCATCTGACGGAAAACCTTCAATGGTTCGCTGCTTCTTGTCAGTTTCATGTGCATGATGGCTCCTTCCCAACTGTTGAGGATGAACTGGGCGGTCCGGTCAGGGTCGATGCCGGCAGGGAGCTCTCCCCGGTCCTTCGCCTCCTTCAGCAGCAGCGAGATCCTGTCCTGCATGCGGTCGTAGACATCGCCGACCTTTTCCCGGAAGACCTCGCTCAGATCGCTCATCTCCTGCATGAGGTTGCCGATGGGGCATCCGTTACGCAGATTCATCTTCTCGAAATGTTTCTGGTAGGCGTCCATAAAACCGGCGAGCCTTTCCAAGGGTGGGATGCTGCTGTCGGAACAATAGGTTTCACCCATGTGGTTGATGAATTCCCAGTAGTGGTTGATGATGGCCAGGCCGAAATCATCCTTGCTCTTGAAGTAGAAGTAGAACGATCCCTTGGGCACGCCGGCAGCCCTGAGTATATCGGAGAGACCCGTATTGTTATACCCTTTGGAGTGCACCAGGCGGGA
>DATKLV010000381.1:0-4239 GCA_035542255.1 Desulfomonilia bacterium
GATCAGAAGCACTATGAAAAGCCTAAGCATCGATACTCCTCTTGATGGCGAGCAGCGCGCCCAGGATGCTGCAAAAACAGGCAAAAAACAGGACCCCTGCCGCTTCATAGGAGTCAAGGGGTCTTAAAAAGGCCTGCAGGGAAGTGAAATGGACATGCATGTAGCGATAGGCCACTGATGTGGTGATCAGCGCGGCACATGATCCGAGAAACCCATATGCGCCGGCCTCGATCAGATACGGTGCATAAATGAAGAGAGCGTTGGCCCCCAGCATGTTCATGACCTCTATCTCCTGCTTCCGGGAGACAATCCCGACCCGGATGGAGAGAAAGATCAGCAATGCCAGGCAGATTACGACAATAGCGCCGAGTATGGATGCACCGAGCACGATCTGGGAAAAAGATCCGGCGATATAACCGATGAGCCCCTTGCGATAGCGGACATCATCCACTCCCGGCAGGGAGCCCACCGTTTTTGCAATCACGCCGACCTTGTCGGCATACTCACGTTTGAGCGATATCTCGAAGGCATCAGGCAGGATCTGCGGATCGACCCCTTCCACCAGAGAGCTGTCTGAGCCCAGCCATTGTTTCATCTTCTCAAGGCCTTCCTGTTTCGGAATGAACTGCACGGTCGAGATTGGTATTATCGAGCGAAGCGATTTCTCAAGCTCGGCGATCTTGTCCTGGGGAGTGGAGTCTTTCAGGTATGCGATCATTGAGCTCGATGTGGAAGGCATGGAGCTAACCCTGTCTGCAACATCGACCACGTAGAAGACAAAAGAAAGCTGGCACAGGGCGAACCAGCAGGCGATAAGGGTGAGCATGCTCCCCCAGGGGCGGTGGCGTAATCCCCGCATAATGAGTTTGATGATGTAATAGATCCGTATCATGTATCAGCCGGCGTTAGGTATGCCTCCGCGATCCATCTGGATGACCTTCGCATATTCAGCCAGAGGGTCGCCTCGATGGCTCGCAATGATGATGGTGGTCCCCTTTTTATTGAGCTTGAGGAAAACGTTCATCATATACCTGGCCACGGATTCATCCAGGCTTCCCACAGGCTCGTCCGCAAGAAGGATGTCGGGATCGTGTATTATTGCCCGGACCAGGGCCAGACGCTGCCTCTCGCCGCCCGACAGATCCCTGGCCCTCTCATAAACCTTGTGCTGGAGACCTACCCACTTGAGCATCCTCCACACCCTGCCTCTCACGTATACAGCCGGTTTGCCCAGGATCTCCAGGATAATGGCGGCGTTGTTGAAAACGGTCCAGTCTTCGATAAGCCTGAAATCCTGGAATACAAATCCCGTATGGCGCCTGATGGCCTGGATGCTCGATGAATCAAGGCCTTCAAGGTTGCGGCCGAAGAGGGAGACCGTCCCCCGAGAGGGGTGTTCCAGCCCGAACATGAGCTTCAGGAGCGTGGTCTTGCCCGCCCCCGAAGGCCCTACGATGAAACACAGGTCCCCCTTTTCAATGTTCAGGGAAACATCCCGGACAGCAAAAACGGTATCATGGTAAATCTTCGTGACATTATCGAGGATGATCATCTATCGCTTATGGTGATCTTCCAAACTTGCACCGTCTGAAATGATGTTCCAAGTACTCTATCAATTACCCCAGGAATCGTCCCTTAATGTCCGACAGCAGCTCGATGTCGGAGCTTACCATATCCATGCACCTGCCTACGGCAGGATAATCATCAGTGAGTTCCACACCTTCCAAAAGGATATACCTGAGCTCTTCGAGCTCCTTGTCTATAAGCCTCAGAAGCCTGTTTACCTGTATCTCATCCAGCATGATATTGCCATCAGGCCCCTCGCTGTCACGCGTACCGGAACGCTTCTTGGAGGGATAGATAGCGTCCATAAGTTCTTCCGGGCTTATCTGAAGAGCATCCGACAGCTTTCCCATGACCTTCCTGCTCGGTCTTGCGGGCGGCTCCTGCTCGTAAACGGAGACGGTCTTTGCCGATACACCGCTTAGTTCAGCCAGTTTGCACATGGTTAAACCCTTCAATTTCCGCAGTTCTTTGAATGTCTTCACAAAAACAATTCCTCCATTTCAGAGTGTTATGGAGCCCAATAACCCCTTCATACGCACTATTTTGCACAAAAAATCCTGCATGTATAGAACAAACCTCACTTCCGGCATAAGGCATACGGCATACGGCTTGAAGAGGAAAACCTCTCTGCCCATGCCGAAATGTCTTTAAATCATGAATCCCGAAGGCCTCCCGATACAATATACGAAGTTCTGATTCCGATGAGATTCCGACCTGGTATGTTTTTCGCATTCTCATCCACCATGGCTAAAGAAGATGAGAACGGTCAAGAGCGAACCGAAGAGCCTACCGGGAAACGGCAACAGGACTCCAGAGAAAAGGGTCAGGTATGCAAGAGTGTGGAACTGTCCACCTCACTCCTTTTCCTGGCAACGGTTATAGCATTCTATCTTTATATTCCGTCAGTTGCATCAAAACTTGCCACCGTCGTCAGTTCCTATCTGGCAAATCTCTCCATGTGGGACGGTTCGAGCGTAAGCGTTATTTCCATATTCAGGCACAGCGTCATTGAACTTGGTCTCCTGATTATGCCGTTGCTCCTCCTCTTCCTTGTCATCGGAATAGCGTCAAATATCATACAGGTCGGTTTTGTCATCAGCCCTGAAGCCATCATGCCCAAGTTTTCCAAGATCAACCCCCTCACCGGGTTCAAGAACAGGTTCATGTCTCTGAGAAGTCTTGAACAGCTCATCAAGACTATGGTTATCATGATCATTATCATCTGGGTATCCTACCGTGCCATCAGGCGAGAGTTGCCGGTTTTCCCCCCTCTCATAGGGGCTGACGTTCACGTCATTGTTTTGACGTTTTTCCATTCTGCCATGCGCCTCCTCTGGGATGTCCTGTGGATTTTCATTATTATCGCTGCCGCTGATTATGGTTTCCAAAAATGGCAGTACAAGCAAGATCTTATGATGACAAAACAGGAGATAAAAGAGGAATTCAAGCACTCCGAAGGAAATCCCATCATCAAGAGCAGAATCCGCTCCATACAGCTCCAGATGGCCAGAAAACGCATGATGCGCGAAGTGCCCAAGGCGGATGTGGTCATCACCAACCCCACACACTTGGCAATAGCTTTGCAATATGAACGAGGAAAGATGATCGCACCGACGGTCATTGCCAAGGGGGCCGGAACTGTGGCGGAGAAGATCAAGGAAGTGGCGAGAAAGGCATCCGTGCCAATTGTAGAGAATAAGCCTCTGGCTCAGGCCCTCTATAAATCGGTGGATATCGGGGGGATCATCCCGGAAAAACTCTATAAAGCGGTGGCCGAGATCCTGGCATATGTGTACCGCCTGAAAGCAAAGGTAATGTAGATGGCGACAGAGGTACTTCCCTTCAAGCTCCCTGAAAAGATCACCAGTGACATCTTTATGGCGGCAGGCGTCCTGGCCGTTCTCTTCATCGTTCTCGTGCCCCTTCCCACGTTCATGCTGGACATCCTGCTCACCTTCAGCATCGCGATCGGCATCATCATCCTCATGGTCAGCATGTATACCACGAGCCCACTGAACTTCTCCGTATTCCCCTCACTGCTCTTGATCGTGACTCTCTACAGGCTGGCGCTCAACATCGCATCCACACGTATCATCCTCCTGCACGGCTTCGAGGGGGATCTGGCTGCAGGCCGCGTCATCCACACCTTCGGACAGTTCGTCGTGGGCGGCAGCTATGTGGTCGGTTTCGTGGTATTTTCCATCTTCGTACTAATCAACTTCGTGGTCATAACCAAGGGCGCCACACGCATCGGTGAAGTGACTGCGCGGTTCACGTTGGACGCCATGCCCGGAAAGCAGATGGCCATTGATGCCGACCTGAACGCAGGCATGATCACCGAAGACGATGCACGCCGGCGTAGGGAGCGCATCGCGCGGGAAGCTGAGTTCTACGGGGCCATGGACGGTGCCACCAAGTTCGTCCGTGGTGACGCCATTGCAGGCATCGTGATCACCATGATAAACATCGTAGGCGGCATCATAATAGGAGTGCTGCAGAACGGCATGCCCTTCTCCGAGGCGCTCAGGACATACACCATCCTCACCATCGGGGACGGCCTGGTCGCACAGATCCCGGCACTCATCATCTCATCGGCCGCAGGTATCGTGGTAACCCAGTCGGCTGCAGACAAGTCGGTGGGCAAACAGCTTTCCGAGCAGCTCTCCTTCCAAC
>DATKLV010000382.1:0-5529 GCA_035542255.1 Desulfomonilia bacterium
CGGAGTGACGGGCTATGCGGTTCATGACCTTATTTTCTGCAGGAGCAGAGTTGCGTCGGAGGCCCTGACATAGATGGGCAGCACGTCTGAAGGCCTGCTCTTCTGCGGCATGTCCAGGGCCATGATGCCGATGACGGATGCGTGTGCATACCATAATGCAGCCGGTCCCTCGTGGTAACTCCCGCCCAGGTCGTTCCTGAACCTGTCCCGGTAGAGCTCACAGCCGTTTCCCAGGAACAGGGTGTCTTCTGTCACCATCCCGGCGAGGTCCGCGGGTTTCCGGTTCATGAAATCGGTGAGCCGGGAGCCGTTTTTATCGTAGAGTGCACAGAAGACCTCTCCCTTCTTCGCATCGACAACGGGCATGATCTGCAAGGACGAGGGCAGCGCGGCCTTGGCCATGGCATCCAGGGTGGGTATTCCGGCAAGCGGGCAGCCAAGCGCCGTCGCGAGACCCTTGGCCGTCGCAAGCCCGATCCTGATACCCGTGAACGAGCCCGGGCCTGTGCCCACGGCCACAAGCCCTATCTCGACTCTTAGCGTCCCGCTCTCTGACAGGACCTCATCGATTACCGACAGAATCAGGCCGGCATGGCCAGCCTTTGTATCGAGTTCCCTCTCACACACGGACTTAGAGTCCCTGATGAGCGCAACCGAAAGGCGGCTCGTGGATGAATCCAGGGCCAGGACCTTCATGGAGGTCAACCTTTGAATATGCGGGTAATGTCGTTGTAGAAGGCGAAGAGCATGAGCATGATCAATATGAAGAGCCCGATCTGCTGCGCGATCTCCCTGGGTCTCCCTTCCACGGGCTTGCCGGTGATGCCCTCTATGAGGAAGAGAAGCAGATAGCCGCCGTCCAACACGGGAATGGGAAGAAGATTGATGATGGCAAGGTTGATGCTGATGAAGGCTATCAGGGAAACGAACGGCAACAGGCCGGCCTTGAAGGTCTGGCCCGAGACCTGGGCGATCAGGATCGGCCCGCCAAGGCTGTCCTTGACGCTGATGGAGCCTTTGATCATCTTGGAAAAGGCAATTCCCGTGAGTTCGACGATCCGGTAGCACTGGCCGAATCCGTAGCCGATGCCCGTTATGGGACCGTATCTTTTTGTGGCGGTCTTGTCGGCAGAGCTGATCCCGATCATGGGCCTGGTGATCTGCTCGCCGAAGAGGTTCTTTCCCTTGGTCAGTATCGGGGTCACATGGAGCACATACACCTTGGAATCGCGCATCACCTCGATCTCGACGGTCTTGCCCGCCGTCGATTTCTGAAGGGTTTCCGACACCTCATCCCAGGCGGTCACCGGCTTCTTCTCTATGGTCTGGATTATGTCGCCTGAGAGCAGGCCGGCCTTGTCGGCAGGTGAGCCTTTCTGCACGATGCCGATGACGGGCAGGAGGTAGGGCACGCCGGCCCAGGCCACGACCGTGTAAATGACAACCGCGAGGATAAAGTTCGAGAAGGGGCCGGCGAAGACGATCGCCGCCTTTGTTGAGAGCCGCTTGTGCGAAAAGGATTTCTTCGGATCGATATGGGAAAGCTGTTCCTTGTCATTCGGGTCCTCGCCCAGCATCTTGACATAGCCGCCTAAGGGAAATGCCGCCACCTGGTATTCGGTCTCGCCGATCCTCTTCCTGACCAGTGCCGGGCCGAAACCCAGCGAGAACTTCAGCACGCCCACCCCGCTAGCCTTTGCGATGAGGAAATGGCCGAGTTCATGGAAGAAAATGAGGATCCCAAGGACAATAATGAATGCAAGAATTGTGATCATGAAATGATTGCCTCTGCTGTCTTTCTTGATTTTTTATCGAGATCGATAACCTCTTGAGGGCCTTGTACCTCGGAACGATCCAACGTGTCCATGGTCTTTTTCACCACCGCAATAATCTCATCAAAACGGAGTCGACGGTTCAGGAACGCCTCCACCGCCACCTCGTCGGCAGCATTCATGATGCAGGGAAGCACGTCAGGCCTGCTCATGGCATATCGGGCCAGGCCCAGCGCAGGGAACTTCTCCTCATCCGGCGGGATGAAATCCAGTTTCAGCGGTTCGGCCAGAGGCAGCTTCTTCATGGAGAGGTCCAGCCGCTCGGGCCACGACAGGGCATAGGCGATCGCCAGGCGCATGTCGGGTACCGAGAGCTGTGCCTTGGTGCTTCCGTCGATGAACTCCACCATGGAATGGACAATGCTCTGGGGGTGGATCGTCACCTCTATGTTGTCAATGTCCACGCCGAAGAGCCGGCTCGCCTCGATGATTTCGAGACCCTTGTTCATCATGGTGGCCGAATCGATGGTGATCCTCCTGCCCATGGACCAAGTCGGGTGGTTCAGCGCCTCCTGAGGGGTGATGTCCTTGAAGGTCTCCTTAGGCCTGTCCCTGAAAGGCCCTCCTGATGCGGTGAGGATGATGCGGCGCAGCGCCGAGTAGTTCTCTCCGTTCAGGCACTGGAACACGGCCGAGTGCTCCGAGTCCACGGGGATGATGGGCACGCCCCTCTCCTTTGCCTCGTGGATGAGAAAACCGCCGCCGATGACCAAGGACTCTTTGTTGGCCAGCGCCAGCATGGCGCCCGAGCGGACCGCTTCCAGGGAAGGAAGGAACCCTGCTGCGCCGGAGATGCCGTTGACCACGATGTCGGGCGCGGACCTCCTGATGACCTCGACGGCTGCGGTTTCACCCCGGATGATGTCCGTCTCCGTCATTCCCGATGCAGAAGAAGAGAAGGCGCCGAGGTTCTCAACGTCGAATTCGTTTGCCTGGCGGGTAAGGAGAGAGATGTTCGACCCTGCGGCCAGCCCCACGAGCCGGAACCTTTGGGGATGCATGCGTATGACATCGAGGGTGGACAAACCGATGGAGCCGGTTGATCCGAGGACGACAATACGTTTCATGGGCTCACACTTTTTCCAAAGTTTGCCCGGTTGCCAAGGGTCTGGGAGGCATCCACCTCAACAACAAGCTGAACCCTGGTATTGTGAGTCATCTTCAGACAGCGACCTTGAGGATGAGGTAGAGTATGCATCCCACCAGGATGATGCCGTCCATGCGGTCGAGCATGCCGCCGTGGCCCGGGATGAGGTTCCCCAGATCCTTGATCTGGAAATCCCGCTTGAAAAGGGATGCGGTGAGGTCCCCGGCCAGGTCGAGCACGCCTATGGCTATTGCCAGCAGGACCAGGAGCCAGGAAGGGTAGCGGCCCGACAGGAGATCCGCATGAAAGTATTCAGTCACGCCTTTATAAATAAGGAAGGAGGCATATCCGAGCAAGATGCTCGAACAGAGGCCGCCGATGAAGCCTTCCACCGTCTTCTTGGGGCTGAGCCTGGGCGCCAGGGAGCGGCGGCCGAGGTTCTTGCCCACATAGTAGGCGCCCGCATCCGATCCGAAGGTGCACACGAGCCCGAATATTATCCAGAACCTGCCGTCGACCCCGACCCGCAGGAGCACCCAGAAGCCGGTGAGTGCCAGGGGGTATATCAGCCCGACCAGGGAATAGACCAGGTCTTTGGCCTTCGCCTTTTCTTTCTCGTAGAGAAAGAGCGATGTCACGATCAGGATGACGCCGGCTGCTGTGATGGTGAGGAAGCATCCGGCTAGGTCGCCCCTGTAGGCAATGAGGAGGAAAGGGACGGAGACGGCGATGGATATCCATGAGAGCGCCTTTGCTTCGGGGCCGATGGCCACCCGGAACAGCTCGTACATGCACATGGGGATGACGAGCATCGCCACGATGAGCAGAACCCAGGCAGGACCGAAGATAACCGGCAGGGCGAAGATGACGATCAGGAGCAGGGCGCCTAAAATCCTCTTCATCGCAGCTGCTCCTTGATCTGTTCGCCGGTCATGCCGAAGCGCCTCTGGCGTGCCGTGAACCATGCTATGGCCTTGTCCAGGGCCGCTTCATCGAAATCGGGCCACAGGATTTCGGTGAAGTAGATCTCGGTGTAGGCCAGCTGCCACAGCAGGAAATTGCTCACCCGCCACTCGCCTCCGGTCCTGACGAGCAGGTCCGGGTCGGGCATGAACGAGGTGTCGAGCTGTTCCCCGAATACCTTTTCGTCTATGTCCTCCGGGGCGGTATCATGTTCCATCAGCTTTCTCACGGCCCGGAGGATCTCGTCACGGCCGCCGTAGTTGAGCGCTATGGCCAGGTGGAGGTCGGTATTGTCCTTGGTCAGGTCGAGGGTCATCCTGATCTTGTCCTGGAGCCTCTGGGAAAATCGGGACATGTCTCCGATGATGTGAATGCACACGCCGCTCGACTTGAGCCTTTTCACCTCTTCCGCAATGAACCGATCGAGAAGGTTGAAGAGGCCTTCGACCTCTTCCTTGGGCCTGCTCCAGTTCTCCGATGAAAAGGCATAGAGCGTGAGGTATTTGACGGATCTTTCCTTTGCAGCCTCAACGATCTTCAGGGCGGTCCTTGCACCCATTTCATGGCCTTTAAGCCGGGGCAGTCCCTTTTTCTGTGCCCATCTCCCGTTGCCGTCCATGATGATGGCGAGGTGGTCGATCTTATTCTGCATGGGTTTGCTTGTTAACACAGGGTGGTAGGGGGGTCAATAATCAGTAGGCCAGAAGTTATGGATGAACATTGATCAGGAAAAGACATGGGAGGAAAATGCAAATAGTAGGGGTAGCCCTTGTAGCTGCCCTTTCTCATCACTCCCCAATGATCCTGCAAGCGTGGTTGCTGCGTTTTCTCATGCCCGTCATCGTAACTATGTGATAATACCTGTTGACACGGTGCTTCCTTCTTATTAATTGAACGCTGTTCACTCCCTGCTGACGGTCATCCGGCTACGTGGGCTTTTCTCTTTTTCAACTCCCTAAAAAAATTTATTTTTGACCCTTGACTTTCCCCTGATCATTGAGATACAGACTCCTGGTGCGTAAGCTATGGGTGCGCCCAGAAGGCTGGAGTAGCTCAATCGGTAGAGCAGCTGATTTGTAATCAGCAGGTTGCGGGTTCGAGTCCCATCTCCAGCTCCATAAGAGTGACAGTAGGAGGGGTTCCCGAGCGGCCAAAGGGAGCAGACTGTAAATCTGCCGGCGAAGCCTACGGAGGTTCGAATCCTCCCCCCTCCACCATGGAGACGAGGGATTGCAGGAGACGTGAGTCGTACAGACTGCACAATCCTTAAGAAGATGATGCGGGAGTAGCTCAGTTGGCTAGAGCGTCAGCCTTCCAAGCTGAGGGTCGCGGGTTCGAATCCCGTTTCCCGCTTTGTAACCCCTCTATTATGTGGAGACATGCCCACGTAGCTCAGTAGGTAGAGCACTTCCTTGGTAAGGAAGAGGTTTCCCCGGTTCGATCCCGGGCGTGGGCTCCACCTTAAAGGCTGGTGCGGAGAAAAAATATTACATAAGGGGGAAGTACATGGCTAAGGAGACATTCAAGAGGACGAAGCCGCATGTGAATGTGGGGACGATTGGTCATATTGATCATGGGAAGACGACGTTGACGGCAGCGATCACGAAGCATTTGGCGAAGAAGGGGATGGCCGAGTACGTGGCGTAC
>DATKLV010000383.1:0-6775 GCA_035542255.1 Desulfomonilia bacterium
AAAACTCCGGTCTTTTGCTGATAACGTCAGGCTTATCTTCCTGGAATCAGGCAAGGAAAACCTTCTGAATCGGTATAAGGAAACAAGGAGAAGGCACCCTCTGAGCGATTCACATCCGAACCTTTTAGACGCCATTGAGGCGGAGATAGATCTCATGGCACCGTTGAGGGGTATGGCTGATTTCGTCGTAAACACCTCTCAGATGAATGTTCATGAACTTGTTGGAAAAATAAAAGAGATCATATCAACGGAGGACAAGTCCCGGGACATGTATATCGAAGTATGTTCCTTCGGGTTCAAGAAAGGACTTCCCATGGACTCGGACATTGTCATGGATGTCAGATTCCTTCCTAACCCGTATTTTGTGGATGAACTCAAAGATAAGACAGGGTCCGACAAAGAGGTGAAACAATATTTAAACTCGTTTGATATCTATAGCAAGTTCATGGATAAGTTCAAGGATCTCATTAAATTCATCCTGCCGCTTTGTAAGAGAGAGGGTAGGACATATCTGAATATAGCCATTGGATGCACAGGCGGTAGACATAGATCAGTGGCAATAGCGGAAGAGATCAAAGAAGAGATTGAAAATGCCGGATACCCGAGCAGGCTCAAGCATCGTGACATCTCCTGAGGAGGTCTTGTTCTATGGTCGGTATTATTGTTGTTGCGCACGGAGATCTTGCCCGTGCATTTTTTGAAACAGCCCAGATGATCGTTGGGCCTGCTGAAGCATTCAGGTCATGTTCTTTTGCCCAAGGGAGTGATGTTGACAGCCTGAGAAAAATGCTCAAAACCTCCATTAAAGAGGTTAACAAAGGCGAAGGCGTCATTATTCTCACAGACATGTTCGGCGGGACTCCCTCCAATATAAGTCTCTCATTTCTCGAAAATGGGAAAATAGAGGTGATCACGGGTGTGAATCTTCCCATGGTAATCACTGCGCTTACCAAGAGAACAGGAAAGAATTTGGGAGATCTGGCTCGGTTGTTGAAAGACGGAGGGGCCAAGAATATCCATATTGCTTCCGAGATCCTTGCAACGAACGTGGCTGAAAAATGAATGTAGCACTTGTCAGGGTGGATGATAGATTTATTCACGGACAAATCCTCGAGTCATGGATACCGCACCTAAAAGCCCAAGGTGTAATCGTAGCAAATGACGGTCTTGCCTGCGATCAGATTCAAAAGACCATCATGTCCATGGCTATACCTGAAAGGATCCTACTGAAGATTGTGAGTGTTCCGGATGCATCATGTTTGCTCAATGAACGAGAGTTTAAAGAAAAACAATGCCTGGTCATAGTATCGAACATTAAAGATGCATTCAGGCTGTATTCCAACGGATTAACCTTCACCAAGCTCAATATCGGCAACAACAAGGCAGTAGGGCCTTCGCAGCAGATTTCCTATTCTGTATGGGTCGACAAGGAAGACCTGGATCTCGTAAAAGCTCTCATGGATAAAGGAGTCGAGGTGACACTCCAATCCGTACCCAGAGAGCGTCTTATTGACATGAAATCCATAATTGATATGATAGATCTATGATCGCCACCGGCTTTTTAGGGGTGCTTGCAGGTACTATCCTCTGGTTGGACAGGGTTTACCTATTCCAGCTTATGTTAAGTCGTCCCATAATAATGGGTCCGATCATTGCGTTTATCATGGGAGATGTGAAGATCGGGCTTCTTGTAGGTGCATCAATGGAACTCCTCTGGCTCTATGCCCCGCCTGTGGGGAGTTATCTTCCCAATGACGAAAGCTTTTGTACAGCGGCAGCAGTACCTGTAGCATTTATGGCAGGGTCATCAATCGACCATACTGCAGCAGCCGGATTGTCCATCCTCTTATGTCTGCCGGTCAGCCTTGCAGGAAGATCTCTTGATATGCGTATCCGGACCTTGAATGAAGGGCTTATACCCATAGGTGGTGAAGTCTTGGAGAGGGACATAAAATCCTCATTGAGAAAAGCCGTTGTAAGGGCTTTTGTACTTGCTTTTTTGGTACTCTCCGCCTGTGTGATTGTTATCGGCATGCTGGCATCACTTATAAAACCACTCTTCAATGGTGCAGTCCTGAATGCACTGTCGTATATGCCCTTCTTCTGCGTGGTCATAGGCCTTGCAGCCATCGTATCGAAGGAGATGCCCAGGAAAATACACACAGGCATGTTCGTTTTAGGTATGGCCATAGTTCTTCTGCTCACATGGATTCTCTAATCATAACAAATGCAACTGCAAACAGTCTTGCAGAAATATTGGAGATAGAGAATATTTCCTTTCCCTCTCCATGGGATGAAGAAACATTCCTGTCCACATTCGAGGATAAGCGGTGCATCTCAGCCTTAGCTCGAGAGAACGGGGTGGTTGTGGGCTATTGCCTTGCCTTGGGCCTCGCCTCCATGGTCCATATCCTCAACCTTGCAGTACATCCTCATTTTCAGAGGCATGGTGTTGCTCGGCGTCTTATAAAAAAGATACTTATGGACGCTTCCGCTCAAGAAAAGATATACGCTGTTTTGGAGGTGAGGAAATCCAATGTTCCGGCACGATCGCTCTATACTTCCTTGGGTTTCTCTCATGTGAGCACATGGCGTAAATATTATACAGATACAAATGAGGATGCAGCCATTATGGTTAAGGACCTGCGATCGATCGTGGCTCTTGATGTGGAGTGCACCATTATTCAAAATGTAGAAGTGGCGGCACATACTTTTCATATGGTACTTGAAGGCGATATGCCTCCCTCATTGCCCGGACAGTTTGCCATGGTGCAGGTGAGCGGAACAAATGAGCCATTTCTCAGGAGACCATTAGCTATTCTTGGAAATGAAAATATGCATCAGGAGCTGCTGTATCGCATACGAGGTGAAGGTACACTCCTTCTCTCCACAAAAAAGGCAGGAGAAAGTATAAAATTGTTGGGGCCGTTGGGGAGAGGTTTCACCAGACATGATGGGAAAGAGATCATCTACCTAGCCGGAGGTACCGGTTTGCCGCCCATCCTCTCTCTTGCCGAGCGTATTAAATCAGGTCACTTTATCATAGGTGCCAAAAACCGGCATGAGATCCCTTTACTTGAGCGCATAAAATCCATAGCTAATACCAAAGTTGTCATCACGACTGAGGATGGTTCTCTTGGGATTAAAGGGTTAGCAACTGATGCTCTGCTGGATATAATTAAGGATAAAGGTGGCGAAGACACCGTTGTCTATGCCTGTGGGCCCGAAGGGATGCTCAGGGAAGCTTCAAGACTTTCTGCCCAAATAGGTTTTATGTGTGAAGTTTCGCTGGAGGAGCGCATGTCATGTGGATTCGGTGCATGCACGAGCTGTGCTGTAAGAACCTTGAGCGGCAATATGAGAGTCTGCCGGGAAGGCCCGGTATTCAATGCCTGTGATATAGTCTGGAGATGATAATGGATACCTCGGTTAAGATTACACCCGGGCTTGTGCTGAAAAACCCGGTCCTGAGCGCGTCCGGCACCTTTGCCTACGGAGAGGAATTCTCCCAATTTTTTGACCTGTCTATCCTGGGAGGCGTCGTTACCAAAGGGCTTTCCCTTGTCCCGAAGGAGGGCAACCCCACACCGAGGATTGCAGAGGCTCCAAGCGGCATGATCAATTCCATTGGGCTTGAAAATGTGGGGATACCCGTCTTCATCAAGGAGAAACTTCCCTTCTTGAAGAAGTTTGATACGTCTATCATAGTTAATTTCTTCGGTAACACTGAAGATGAATATGTACGTACAGCAGAAGCTCTTGATAAAAATGGCATCTCAGCACTGGAGATGAACGTTTCATGCCCCAATGTGAAGAAAGGGGGCATCGAGTTCGGGAAAGACCCGGATAATCTCCATGCCCTTGTGAAGAGGGTGTGTGGGTCTTGCAGTAAGCCTCTGATAGTAAAACTCTCCCCTATGGTCAACGACATTGTCGAGATTGCCCTGGCTGTGCAGGAGGCTCATGCCGATGCAATAACCTGCTGCAACACACTGCCAGCTATGGCAATCGATGAGAAGACACGTAGGCCCATCCTGGGCAATATTACGGGCGGGCTTTCCGGACCGGCCATCAAACCGGTCGCACTCAAGATCGTGTGGGATGTATACCGTACCTTGAGTATTCCCGTCATAGCATCAGGCGGTATAACAACCTATCGTGATGCCATCCAGTTCATACTGGCCGGGGCGACTGCCGTGCAAGTTGGCAGCGCAGGCCTGCGCAACCCGTTCAGCTATATCGATATTATTGGTGGAATTAGGACTTATCTGGAAGAACACCATGTCGAAGCCGTAACCGATCTTATAGGGGCACTTGAGACCGGATAAAAAACCCTCCTTTTTACTTACCTATTCGGGAATAGAGGAGCACGACCTTCAGAGGATGCCTTTGAAGTGAGAATCATCATATCCCGGAAGGCAAAAGACTTCATTTGCATAAAAAAGGTGGGGAGGTCTTGTCATGCTCAGGGAAACAGGGAGGGACAATCCTCTCGTTGTTGTGTTTGTCGCTCTGTGTTGTGGCGTTCTCCTGTATCTTCATGACATAAAGACTCTGAGTTTCTGCTTTATTATCCTCATCGGACTTTTCACTCCTCAGAGGGTCATCCATGCCGCTTTAGGGTTTGTTCTTGGAGTATCTGCGATATGGATAGCACCATCATGGGTGTCTCTCGATGAAGGGATGCACCGGATAGATGGGGTAATCTGCTCATCCGGGTATGACCAAGGAACTTTCAGGATGGTCCTCGAAGATGTGATAGCGGATGGAAAGAAGATAAGAGGGCATGCACTGATAAGTGTGTATGGAAACACCGTTCCTCTTGCCCCCGGCTCTGTTGTCAGCTCTGTTGTGAGGATCAGGGCCCGGATGGGGTTCGGCAACTTTGGTGAATTTGATTACCGGCTTTTTCTGCTTGAAAAGGGTATTGTGATGACAGGTTCCATAAGCAAAAACGATACCCTCACCATTAAGCGATATATCAGACCAGGAGGTCTTAAAAACAGGATAAACACTTTTTTGTCAGGGCTCGCTCGGCCTGAGGCCGAGGTGTTGAAGGCCATGTTCACCGGAGATACTTCTGGCATAACGGATTCGATCCAGGACAATTTTAACTCATTGGGTTTAACACATCTCATAGCCATTTCCGGTCTCAACATGACCATCATCTTCTTTATCGGTCACTTGGCGGTATTCAGCCTGTTGAGGGTTATCCCGCCACTCTCCCTCAGGCTTGACACCCCTCTTGTCGCACAAATCTGCGGAATAATCGGGGTCATCAGCTACACTATTTTCGTGGGGCCCAATATTCCGACCATACGAGCTGCCATCATGGTATGCTGTGTCGTCTTCGGCTTTCTCCTGCTGAGGAAACCGCATATACTCGAAAGCCTGGCAGTTGCCGGGATCGTCATCCTTCTGAAGTGGCCTTACTGCCTATACTCTGCAAGCTTTATCCTCACCTTTGCCGCCGTCCTGGGCATCATCGGCACTATCGAAAAGGGAGCTTCATTGCCAAGATGGCTGCATACGGTCACTATACCCATCGTTGTAGCCGTATTCACCATGCCCATCATCATTTACTTATTCGGGTTTATCTCCTGGAGGGGTATCATTGCAAATATCCTTGTAGTGCCCTTTTTCAGTATCGCTATCATGCCGCTCGGAACGGCAGGGATACTTCTCTTCCCCATCTCAAATTCATGTGCATCAACTTTATTCTCACTCACCAACGAGGCAATCGGTCTACTCATGACGATGAGTAGCACTTTCGGGTCTGTCTTAGCCGTTCCAAGACCTTCAATCTATTGGATGTACACCTGCTATGTAGGTCTTATTATTGCATTTTTCAGCTCAAAATCAACATGGCACACCGCCTTCCTTGCAGCACTAAGCCTTGCAGTTCTATGCGGCCCCATTGTCGAACATCGTATCCTTATAAAAAAACCTCTCTGTTTTGATTTCATAAGTGTTGGCCAGGGCGACAGTATGTTGCTGACCAAGGGACCTCATGCAGCCCTTATCGACGGCGGCCCGGCCCAGGCCGGGTTCGATGCGGGAAGACACGTGGTGGCACCGCATCTCCTACAGAGAGGGATCGATAGGTTGGATCTAATTATCGTCACCCACATGCACCCCGATCATTCAGGTGGCATACCTTATATTCTTGAACGATTCCCTGTCGGAGAGGTGTGGATCAATGACCTTAAGGAAAATAATCTCTTTATCCGAGAGATAATGCGTATTTCTCAGGAAAAATCAATACCGATAAGGTGTGTCAGCCTGGGAGACGGCATGCGCTTGGGTACTATGTCCATTAAAGTCATGGGTCCTATAGCGCAGCTCGATACAGGCAAGAGCAAGCAGGATGAAAACATGAGGTCGATTGTGGTGCTTGCAGGAGATGATTCCCTGAAAGGTATCTTCATGGGTGATGCAGATATGTTCGGCGAGCTTATTCTGGCACATCTCCGGAAGGATGTGAAAGCCCAGGTGCTCAAGGTTGCCCACCATGGCGGCGAAAAGTCATGCCTTGGGCCATTCCTGGATGAAGTCAGGCCGGATGTTGCGGTTATCAGTTGCGGTGCAAACAATCGTTATGGTGATCCTTCACCCGAATCCCTTAAGCGGCTTGCGGATCGGGGTATAAAAATATTCAGGACAGACCTGCATGGTGAGGTAATGATTACATCTTTGTTATCTGGATTCGATGTTAAGTCGTGTCGTTTACCTGCCGATAATCATTAGGAAGGATTAGGAGGGCTTGGATTGCATA
>DATKLV010000384.1:0-2781 GCA_035542255.1 Desulfomonilia bacterium
GGTCATCTTCTGTTATCCGAGCATCAAGACCATGACCAACTATCGCATCGCCCACGAGCTGTACAAGCTCGGCGTGGAGATCATCCCCCGGATCATCACCGAGATGGCCCACTCAGCTACAGGCATCGACATACACCCGGGCGCGACCATCGGTGAGCGTTTTTTCATCGACCACGGCACCGGCACGGTCATCGGCGAGACCTGCGAGATCGGCCGCAATGTCCGCCTCTACCAGGGGGTGACTTTGGGCGCGCTGAGCTTCCCCAAGGATGAGTCGGGGAAGCTCGTCAAGGGAATCTTGCGCCACCCTATCGTTGAGGACGATGTGATCATCTACTCCGGGACCACGATTTTGGGCAGGGTGTGCATAGGCAAGGGCTCGGTCATCGGCGGCAATGTGTGGCTGGACCACGATGTGGCACCCGGCACGACGGTGCACCAGGCCGAAAGCGCGAACAATATCATGTACTGCTCCTCACGGGAATCATAGAGACCAACGCAACCCTAACAGCAGGGAATACTATGGAGAGAGCCCAGAGACGATGGTTCATCATGACGTGCTCTCTCGTGCTGTCACTTCTTTGCCTGGGCGCTGCAGCCCCTGCGCCGGTCCCTGATAACAAGGCTTCACCTGTCTTCATGTGGTCCGTGCAGGGCCCCAAGGCAAAGGCCTTTCTGCTTGGCTCACTGCACGTGTTCAGGAAGGCTTCTTATCCCCTGGATGCACGGATCGAAAAGGCTTACCGGGCATGCCCCCGGGTGGTCCTGGAGGCCGATCAGGGCGGTGCGAGCGCTGACGAGATAAAGCAAAAGATGCTCAGGATGGGCATCTACCAGAACGGCATGACCCTGCAGAAGGCTGTAACACCTACAACCGTTGCCAAACTGAAGGAGCATCTCGACGCCGACGGTCTTGCCCTGGAGCGCTTCTCACGATTCAAGCCTTGGCTTGCATCGATCGCCATCGCCACCGAAGAATACAAGCGCCTCGGCTACAAGGCTGAGTTCAGCCTAGACTCCCATTTCACCAGGGAGGCCCTTGGCGACAAAAAAGAGTTGATCTTCCTGGAAACGGCCGGTCAGCAGCTTGACCTGATTGCCAATGCCTTTTCGGGCCGTGAGGAAGACCTCCTCAGGCAGACCCTCGAAGAACTCGATGTTATGGAAAAATCTTCAGATGATATCAAGCAGGCGTGGAAGACAGGAGATTCGGCACGGATAGAATCCTTTGCCCACAGGAGTCTGAAAGATTACCCCGAGATCAAGAAGAAACTCTTCATTGACCGGAACAAGGCCTGGGCCGTCCGCATCTCCATGCTCCTGGAACAGAAAGGCGATTTGTTCATCGTGCTGGGTGCAGGGCATCTGTTGGGAAAGGGCGGGGTGCTGGAGCTGCTAAAGGCCAAAGGTTTTGCAGCTGTGCAGCAGTAAGAACCCCAATCATGAAGACTGGTAAGAGATAAGAGAACGAGGAGTTATCGTTTCAGCAAAATCAATCAAGTTGTCCGCAACACGGAGATATTCCTGTGAAAGAAAAAAATAAGACGAAGCATAGGCATCCGTGAATTTATCATGAAACCGATCGAGGGGGAGCCTCTGGCGAAGACTATACGAAAAGTGCTCGATCAGGGGTAGTGCCCTTTACCGGTAACCGGCAAGCCGGTTTCTGGAATATAGTGTCCTTCCCTCATGGTATATTGATATGCCGCTATCTTATGTCATCTTATTCAAAGCCCATCACCTCATAGAGGCATTCACCTTTGATGGGGGTCACATTGCCGCTTTCCGTTATGGATCCATCATAATCGGCGATGACCCTGAAGTAGGTGGGCCTTGCCACGAATGTGCGCGCGGCCCACTGGGTGAGGCTGCTCAAACCCGAGACGGTAAGGAGGTCAACCTCCTCCACCAGGGATTTGAACCTGATATCGATGTGGGCCATTACATTATCCTGGTCGAACTCTATGGTTAGATGTCTGGGATAGTGGCGCTTCAGCGCAGGGTGGGTGGAAAAATCCGTCTGCCTGATTGTGGGGCTCCCTGATCCTACGATAATGGTGTCGCCTTTGGCGATATAGAGCGGTCGTGAGCGGATCGATGGATCAAGATAATCCACATCTGCATAGATGATGGTATAATCACCTGCGAGAATCCTGCCCCATATCCACTTGCGGGTGATCTCGTTCAGAGGTTTTTTGCCCCAGTTATGGTCCGCATAGCCGATGCCCGTCACCTCCCTGGTTTTACCGTCCTTTGTTATGCTCCCTTCGATTCGATTCCTTGCCTGGTGAACCGTCCAGAAGAAGTCGAGGTTATCTTCATTAACACCATCCCCTCCTGAGGGCCTCCAGCCGGGAGCGATCGTTGTCAGTTTGAACTTTGCATCCATGCCGTCCATCTTCCATTCTACATCGTACGTATTGTCATCGATCAATGTGACATGGCCGAAGGGACAGGTGACATTCACATCATCCGTGGAGGTCTTCATCTCTTCTTTACCGAGTGTTTTCAGGATAGTCAGCTTCTTCCAGTCAGGGCTGTAGAGCGAAAAAGCGACACCTGGATCTCCCGTGGTGAAGCTCGGGTCGAGAAAAACACCGACGAAGGTCTCTCCGGTATCGAGATGGCCGTCGAAGTACCACCACTCAAAGGGGCGTTTGCCGATAATCGTATGTTTCGCCCTGTCCTTTGCCGGGGGAGGGTTTTTCCCCCAGTCGATGTATGTATCGCTTCTCCCGACGATCTCGGATGGTTTGTCGATATGGGTGCAGGATGCAAGAA